>JAIXYL010000146.1 GCA_027490265.1 Sediminibacterium sp. | reverse complement strand
TCAGCTATTTATGCTCAGCCAAATACACCGTTAAAAATTGCTGTTTTCGCTCCAATCTATTTAGATAGTGTGTTTAATGGCAACAACTATATTGCTGGGAATAATCAATTACCCAAATTAGTTTTGCCCGGACTTGATTTTTACAATGGCATCCAATTAGCAATTGATTCACTGAATGTTGAAGGCCAGCATATTACGGTTCAATTTTATGACAGCAAATCTCAAACAGCTGCGCTAAAACAACTGTTAGCTGCTTCAGAAATGCAAGAGGTTTCAATGATTATTGCTGCCTTTAATCAAAGAACTGAAGTTAAACCTCTGGCAGATTTTGCTTTGAACAAACAAATACCTTTGATTTCGATGACTTATCCAAATGATGGAGGCGTAAAAGGCAATCCATTTTTTGCATTGGTGAATCCTACACTCACCACGCATGTAGAAAGCATCTTTAAATACTTACAAAAAAATCATCCAACAGATCCCATTATTTATGTCCGGAAATCAGGGGCATTAGAAGACATGATTGAAGGCATATTTACCGACTTAAATAAAAAAACACCTGCCCTTCCGCTTAAGTTTAGATTCATCAGTGCCAACGACAGCAGCAATATCGCCACATTCAATAGTATTATGGATAGTACAAGAACCAATATATTGCTTTGTGGTAGTTTGAATGAAAATTTTGGCAGTAATTTGGTAAAATCTGTAGCAGCCAATAAGCCATACAAAGCATTAATCATTGGTATGCCAACATGGGATGCCATTAAAGATTTAGGGAAGGGAACCGATATTGTATTTACGACGCCCTATCAATACAATCGAACCGATAAATTGGCCCAATACATCAATTTAAAGTACAGACAAAAAGTATCAGGAAGGCCGTCAGATATGGTTTTCAAAGGATTTGAAGCCATGTATCATTTTGGCAAACTGCTGATAAAGCACCAAAAAAATATACACAATCAACTATCCGACAACAGCTTCAAACTATTTAATGAGTTCGATTTTGTGCCTGTAAAAGCCAATGGAGAAAACTTACCTGCCTACCTTGAAAACAAAAAAATATACTTCATCAAAAAATCTGATGGTGTAATTAAATCGGTACAGTAAACCCTTTTCATACTTGATTGTTGTTCAATGTATGGGGGCAAACAAGGGAAACAAATCGTATCTTCCGCAAAAGGATTGCGCCACTTGTGGTAGACCATTTACCTGGAGAAAAAAATGGGAAAAAAATTGGGCAGAGGTAAAGTATTGCAGTGACCGATGCAGACAATCAAACAAAAGCAATGCACGCCAAAACCCAAAATAATATCGTTTATGAATGGCTTACCGCGCAACAAATAACACCATTCACTTTTCAAGAACAAGCCTGGCAAGCCATATTAAATGGGGAAAGCGGATTGATTAATGCCCCAACTGGTTGCGGAAAAACTTATTCGGTTTTTTTGGGTGCACTGATGCAATTTATTGATCAACACCCAACTAATTGGCAATCAAAAAAGAACAACGGCTTACAGCTTTTATGGCTGACCCCATTAAGAGCGCTTGCAAAAGATATTGGCAGAGCAATGGAAGAAGTCATTGAACAATTAGGGCTTCAATGGAAAGTGGCCATTAGAAACGGGGATACATCAACTGCTGACAGGGCAAAACAAAAAAAACAAATGCCCGAAGTGTTGATTATCACACCTGAAAGCCTTCACCTCCTGCTCACACAAAAAGGGTATCCATCCTATTTTACCCAATTAAAAATTGTAGCAGTCGATGAATGGCATGAATTGATGGGCAGCAAAAGAGGGGTTCAAACTGAGTTAGCCATTAGTAGACTTAATGGATGTAGCCAAAACTTACAAGTTTGGGGCATTAGTGCAACCATTGGCAATTTAGAAGAAGCCAAAAAAGTATTATTGTCCCCATTAAAAAAGGAAGGCCTTACGATTAAAGCGGTCATAGATAAACCCATCGACATTCATACCATTATCCCAGAAGAAATGGAAACCTATCCATGGGCAGGGCATCTGGGAATTAAATTAGCACATCGTTTATTACCAATTATAGAACAAAGCAAGACCACCCTGATTTTTATCAATACAAGGGGGATGAGTGAAACATGGTATCAAACATTATTATCTCTTGCACCTGAATTAGCAGGAGCTATCGCATTACACCATGGCAGTATTGAGCAAGCTTTAAGACTGTGGGTTGAAGATGCACTACATACCCAAAAACTAAAAGCAGTGGTATGTACTGCTAGTTTAGATCTTGGGGTAGATTTTAGGCCAGTGGACACCGTGATTCAAGTTGGCTCACCTAAAGGGATTGCGCGTTTTATGCAACGAGCTGGAAGAAGTGGACACCGCCCTGGAGAAATCAGCAAAATTTATTTCCTGCCCACACATAGCTTAGAATTGGTAGAAGCAGCCGCTTTAAAAAAAGCAGTGCTGGAAGGCACCGTAGAAAACAAAGATCCACTCTTATTGTGCTTTGATGTACTCCTTCAATATTTATGTACCCTAGCTACTGGGGAAGGGTTTTCACCAAAACATATTTATGAAGAAGTTCAATCAACTCATTGCTTCAATGATTTACAACCAGACGAATGGCATGCGTTATTACAACATATTACTACAGGAGGAACTGCTTTACAAGCCTATGATGATTTCAAAAAAGTAGAAATCATCGATGGTATTTATAAAATAAATAACAGACGCATTGCTATGCGACATCGCATGCATATTGGAACAATTGTAAGCGATGCCATGCTAAAAGTAAAATTTTTAAGCGGCGGCTATGTCGGTGTTATTGAAGAATACTTCATTAGCAAATTATCTCCTGGAGATGTATTTACATTGGCTGGAAGGAATCTTGAATTAGTAACCATCAAAGACATGCATGTCTTGGTCAAAAAATCTTCTGCTAAAAAATCACTCATACCAGCATGGATGGGTGGAAGAATGAGTTTAACGGCAAATCTAGGTGCGGTATTAAGGAAAACATTTTCAGATGCATTGACTCCAAATGCAGGTATTGAACTGACACATTTAAAAGAACTATTTTTAATTCAGCAAACTTTATCACATATTCCAAAGCACGATGAACTGCTTATTGAACAAATTGAAGACAAGGATGGATTTCACTTGTTGGTATATCCATTTGAGGGCAGACAAGTGCATGAAGCATTAAGCGCAATACTGGCTTATAGAATTGGCCAAATTCAACCCATGAGTTTCTCTATTTCCATGAACGATTATGGATTTGAACTTTTAAGCGACAGTCCTATACCAGTAGATGACAGCAATGTACGTGAGTTATTTAGTGATCATTTATTGTTGCAACATATACAACAAAGCATCAATAATACTGAGATGGCTAAAAGAAAATTCAGAGACATTGCTGTAATAGGAGGACTTATTTTCCAAGGTATGCCCGGAGAAAAAGTAAAAGCCAGGCATTTACAATCTTCTGCTGCTTTATTATTTAAAGTATTTGAGGAATTTGATCCAAACAATATCTTGTTAAGACAAGCTTACCAAGAAGTCCTTGAACAACAAATGGATGAAGTAAGATTAAGATTAGCACTTCAAAGAATTGCAGACAGTCAAATTATTTTGCAATTCCCTAAACAATTAACCCCCTTATCTTTTCCAATTGTTGTAGACGGCCTTAACAGAAACAACTTATCTTCGGAAAGATTGGAAGATAGAATCAAAAAAATGCAACAACAATTAGGCGCTTAGGGATGGGGCAACCTTTACTTCATATCATTAAAAACCAGCACTGCTGGTTAATGCCAGAGAGATGTATCTATTGGGAAGAAGCAAAAGCCATTATTTTATCTGATGCACATTTTGGTAAAACAGGCCATTTTAGAAAAAGTGGTATTGCTGTACCTCAAGACCTTTATAAGGAAGATCTTCAACGCTTCTTTAGTGTGATTACTTCATGCAAACCCACTCAGGTATTGGTAGTGGGCGACTTTTTCCATAGTACGGCAAATGAGGAACTCAATTTATTTTTAAAATGGAAAAATGATATACCAAATTTAACCATCAGATTAATCAAAGGCAATCATGATATTTTAGGCGTTGATTGGTACAATCAAGCTAATATAGAACTGATCCATGGACAGCTTCAAATTGGCCCATTCAGTTTTCAACATGACCCTGCTGAACAGCTTTCAGCAACAGTCACTGATGATTTTATTTTTTCAGGCCATTTACATCCTGGTATTCAAATCAAAGGACTTGGCAAACAATCCTTAAGATTTCCTTGTTTTTATATCACAGAGCATCAATGCATTCTACCCGCTTTCAGTAAGTTTAGTGGGTTAGCCATCCTCAAACCAAAAAAACAGGATGCCGCATTTGCCATTGTCAATGACCAATTGATTCATATTACATGATAAAAATAGCTTTTGACCCAATTTATGCGCATCCCCTACCGGAGAATCATCGATTCCCAATGTTAAAATATCAATTGATACCAGAACAATTGATGCACGAAGGCAGTTACACAGCGGAAAATTTTTTCTCCCCCGATATTTGCCCTGACCAAATAATTTTGGACACCCACGATCAAGTGTACTTTAATAAATTAGTGCAGCAACAATTAAGTCCTTCCGAGCAAAGAAAAATAGGCTTTCCGCAATCTCCCGAACTAACCAAAAGAGAATTAATCATTACACAAGGGACTATTGATGCTTGTTCATTCGCAATAGAATCAGGTGTTTCACTCAATGTTGCAGGAGGTACGCATCATGCATTTGCAGATAGAGGCGAAGGATTTTGCTTACTGAATGATATGGCAGTTGCAGCCAATGCATTATTACACCAACGACTAAGCAAAAAAATACTCATCATTGATTTAGATGTGCATCAGGGGAATGGCACAGCCAAACTGATGGAACAAGAGCCAAGGGTATTTACATTCAGTATGCATGGCGCCCATAATTACCCTTTTCACAAGGAAAAATCCGATTTAGATATTGGATTAAAAGATGGTACAACTGGACAAGAATATTTAACCATTCTTTCGGAGATATTGCCCAAGTTAATTGATCAAGTAAAACCAGATTTTGCCTTTTATTTATCTGGTGTAGACATCTTAAATACAGACAAATTTGGCAAACTACAAGTTAGCATCAACGAATGCAAACAAAGAGATGAACTGGTTTTCACTTTGCTTAAAAAACACCAAATACCTGTTACGGTTGCATTGGGCGGTGGCTATTCCCCAGATATTCGCACGATAGTAGAAGCCCATTGCAACACATTTAGACTGGCTTCGCAAATTTTTGACTAACCAATCCTATAAACAGGCAGATGGTTGATAGGAAAATGCAACTAAAGGTTATCCTTCAACCTGCATTAATTGAGTTTCTTTTTGAGTGTGCTTACTTGTTCTTGCAAATTATTAACCATTCCTGCCAACTGATTCACATCCCAAACTGGGGCAGCATTGGCTTTCTGAAGAATGTAAACAGCTTTCCAAATTTCCAAAACATCTTCAGCACTTACATGATAAGGTTCATATTGAGGATTATCACTGATTAAAGTGATCTTGTTTTTCAAGCGATTATTCTTCATGACGCGTTTGTATGCCACGCCTTCATTCTTCGATAAGACCACATAGGTATTGCTGTTTTTTAAATCGTCTAAATCCTCAACTTTTTCACCAACAATCACGCTGCCACTTGGTGTCGGCAACATTGAATCCCCCATGATTTCAAAAGCGCGGTATTGACCTGGAGACAGCATTGGTAATGTAAATGTATTGAGCTCATCTACAAATTCAGGATCAGCGTATCCAGTCATATATCCAGCAGCAGCTTTGACTGGTACAAATCTAATTTCTGCAGATTCAGACACCATTTTCATTTGACGTCTGCGATCTAAATAAGAGCCTCCCCTGTTCTCAGATAAATCTTTGAATAAAAAATCTTCAAGGGTAAGTTTGAACAGACTGCAAACCTGTTCCATGACTTCAAGTTTTGGTTCAGCCCTTTCTTCTTCATAAGCACCAACTAAAGAGCGCTTAATGTTCAGCTTGTTGGCAAACTCTTCTTGGGTCCAACCCCGCAGTTTGCGCAGATACCGTAGATTTTTACCAGCGTTAGACATAACTAATACTTTTAGTGCAATTTACTAAAGTTTTTAGTTTTACCAAATTTATTTTTCATTTTTTATTTTCCAAGCCATTCTAAAAAATGTTTGCAGTACTTTTCGGTTGTAATCATTGACCATGAAAAAATTAGTTTGTTCATTCGTTTTCAGCCTTTCATTTGTCCTGCACGCGCAACAACCTGCATCATTCCCCGCGGCGTTGATGCTCACCCCAGAAAAATCCAATTTTGAAAAGACCTCTTCTTATGGAGATGTCATGCAATTCTTAAACACCATTAAGGCCATGAGCCCATATATCCATATTGGAAGCATTGGTAAGAGTACCATGGGAAAAGACATTCCATATGTAGTATTGGCCAACCCAATGGTAGCCAGCGCTGAACAAGCCAAACAATCTGGTAAGCCTGTAGTGTATATTCAAGCCAATATTCATGCCGGTGAAGTAGAGGGCAAAGAAGTCACCATGATGTTGATGAGGGATATTTTATTGGGCAATTTGCAGCATCTCGTGGCCCATCAAATTATTGTAATGGTGCCAATTTACAATACAGATGGGAACGATCAATTTGCAAAGGGATTAAGGCCGTCTCAAGAAAATAGCCCTCTAGAAACGGGTATCAGAGAAAACGGACAGGGCTTAGATTTAAACAGAGATGGTATCAAAATGGAGACACCAGAAACCAAGGGAATGGTTACCAATATTTTAAATGCTTGGGACCCACAAATGGTGGTAGACCTACATACAACCAATGGCACTTGGCATGGATACGATTTAACTTGGGCACCGGGCTATTTATATGCAGGTGAACCTGGCCCTTATCATTATACCAATAGTACCATACTGCCCTATATTACAGACCAAGTAAAGAAAAACAACGACTTATTATTTGGCCCATTCGGAGATTTCAACACAAGAGAAGGATGGCCAGTGAAAAATTTTTACACCTACAATCATCACCCAAGATATATTATCAATCAAATTGGATTGAGGAATAGGATGTCGATTTTAAGTGAATCTTTTGCACATGAACGCTTTTACCAACGCATTAATAGTACTTATCAGTTTGTAAAAGAAATTTTAGCTTATTGCAACAGTAATGCGGCTGAAATTATTCAAATCAATCAACAAGCCGAAAAAAATGCCATTGAAGCAGTTCGCAACAATGCGGGTAATTTGCGTAAAGGGGTAAGATTTAAAATGGTGCCTACTGCGGAAGGCATTCGAAACTTCAGAACTTATGACTATATCCCTTTTAAAAAAGAAGATGGCAGTACCAGTTTATTAAAAACGGGCAGAATCATTCATGTAGATAAAGTGAACTATTATGCCAATTTCAAAGACACCGTAAGCGCGCTATTACCTAGAGGTTATATTATACCTGCTGGATTTGACAGCATTGTTCAACATTTGAGATTGATGGGTGCCACCGTTACCCAGCTTGAAAAAAAGACTGAATTTAAAGGAGAGAAATTTGTGATTGAAAAATTTTCAAAGGCGGCTAGAAAATTTGAAGGTCATCTAATGGCATCTGCAGAAGGATCATTTGTGCCAGAAATATTTACAGCGAATAAAGGCGATTATATGGTAGATCTGGCTCAACCATTGGCTAATTTGATTTTCTATGCCCTAGAACCTCAATCAGATGATGGCTTACTGACTTGGAATTTCTTTGACCATTATTTAAATACACAGGGGATTGCAACACAATCGGTCACTTATCCAATTATGAAGTTTTTTAGCACAAATACAACACCCAAAAAAAGAAAATAGGCGATTGCTTATTGTACATTGCAGCATGGCAAAAGAAACAACAAAACCCAATAAGAAAAAAGATACACCAATCATTCTAGTTACCAATGATGATGGATACACAGCACCAGGTATCCATGCATTGGTAGAAGCAGTTAAAGGATTAGGTAAAGTTGTGGTAGTAGCACCAAACAAACCACAAAGTGGCATGGGGCATGCAATTACCATTGGAGAGCCGTTGCGTTTGCATAAAGTGCATGTATTTGGAGATGTTGAAGCGTACAGTTGTTCTGGAACACCTGTAGATTGTGTAAAATTGGCGGTAGACAAGGTATTGCACCGGAAGCCAGATATTTGCATCAGCGGCATTAATCATGGCGCCAACCATTCCATCAACGTGATTTATTCAGGCACCATGAGTGCTGCATTAGAAGCATCCATAGAAAGCATCCCAAGTGTTGGATTTAGTTTATTAGATTTTAGTATTGAAGCAGATTTTGATGGTGCTAAAAAATATGCGCGCATCATTGTTGAACAATTACTCGCAAGCAAACAATTAGACAAACATATTTGCTTGAATGTTAATATTCCAAAAGTAAAACCAGAATTGATCAAGGGCATTAAAATTTGTTCTCAGGCTTACGCCAAATACCAAGAGAAATTTGATGAGCGCAAAGATCCACATGGTCGAAAATATTATTGGCTAACTGGCGAATTTGTCAACTTTGATAAAAGTAAGGAAAGCGATGTTTGGGCTTTAAAACATAACTATGTAAGTGTAGTTCCGGTTCAATTTGACCTCACCAACTACACATTGAAAAAACAATTAGAAAAAAACTGGAAGTTCAAATGATATTCAACAGAGACCAATTGTCGTTTGGCTTAATCCTTGGATTCATAGCCCCAATATTTGGCTTATTTGGCTATTATTATTGGAAATTTAGCCTATTTACGTTGAATGAATTTTTTCAAGTATTGATGCTGCAAAAATCTTTACTCAGTGGCATCATCAGTATTGCACTGATTGCTAATGCCATTGTATTTACCGTTTACATCAATAAGCAAAAAGATAAAACAGCCAAGGGCATATTTATTGCAACTTGTATTTATGCATTAATTGCCCTTGGCTTTAAGTGGTTTGCTTGATACTTATTTTGAAGGTTAATCTACAATGAACGTAAACCCATGACCTTGTTTTGAAGCAACATTTTTACCATTTTGCTTAGCAGGAATCCATTTAGGGCTATCTAAAAATATTTTTTCGATTGCTTTTGCAGAACCATAACCTGGATCATTTGTTGCTTTTACATTTTTAATAATTCCGTTCATATCCACATCAAAACTTACGTTTACCGTATATTTTCCTGGAGGGGCGCCTCCTTCTTTAAATGGGTTTCCAAGATTCTCTTTCAAGTATTTTTGCATAGCCTCGTAACCGCCAGGAAATGCTGCAGGAACTTCTGTTTTGGTAAACACTTTGTCATAGCGCTCTTCTTTAACTTGAGCAGGACGAACTAATGGAGGAGGCGGAGGCGCAGGTAATGACAACTTTCCATATTTATTCATTGCTTTTTCTACACTAGATGAGTTGCTTAAATCATAAGTCTCAATACTTCCATCTTTAAATTCTAGATTCATACGTAATGGATCATGATTCCAAGAAACCCTTTTTATGGCTGGATTCTTATTCAAAAATGCTTTGGTACCTGATGGGTCATCGGTAATATTTTTCAAACTGAATCCCATTCGAGTTTTTGTTTTTATTTCTAAAGCACCGTATTCCGCAGCATCCCCGTATTTTTTTGTAGCGCTCTCCCCTTTTAAAACATTTACAGATTCAATATCTTTGGGATTGATTTTAACTTGATCAAAATTAACATCATAAACTGGTTGATTGTTTACAATAACCAACGGATTAGGATTGATTTTAAAACCCTGAACAACTTTTACAGGCTTTTCATTAAGTTCACCAGAATTTAGCTTATACCCTTCTACTAATATCCCTTTATTTGATGGAGTTTCTCCAATTTTATTGGGATTGATTTTACCCTCTTTTTCAACTGTAACAAATCCACGCATTTTTACATCATCACCCAATAAAAGTGGTTTACCTTGAACAAATTTTACAGAATCTAGACTTGAATTATTTAGTTGCAAAGCCATCAATGGCGGCATCAATGCTTTATTTTTAGTCGTTATTAAAATTACGCCATGCTTCCCTTCTTCACCATATAATTCTATGGCTGACTTATTTTTAAGCACTGTAATTTCTTTTATAAAATCAGGAACAAGTTGACTTTGACTAAGTAAGGTTTTATCCATTTTTACTCCATCAACCACATACAATGGTGGAAATGAATCCCTGTTGATAGATGGAACCTTTAAAACTCCATATTCTTTACCTTGTCCACTTAAAGAAATAGTACCATTCATCGAATTGAAATTCATTTTATCCTGCATGGCTATTCCAGTAAATCGAATTGCTTTAGATGAATCTATACCTTCGGATATAAATTGTACATTTTTACCTTTAGGAATAATATAAACAGAATCTGAATTTAAAATAGTGGTATCAATTGTAATCCCTTTTTCCTTATTTGAAAAATAGTATTGTACCCCATTCAAAATAGAAGCGGCCAATTTCTGTTGATAGCTTTCATTTTTCAGTCGATTCAGATCGGATGTATTTGATAAATAACCAGTTTCCAATAAAATAGCAGGACTCTTTACATTTTGCAAAACATATACGCCTTCTTTTCTACTCTTTAACCCAGTCATTGAAATATCTAAACCAGATAAGCTAATAGCCATTTGGTTCGCAAACAAATAACTTTCTTCGTGATTATAACTTTTCGTTTTGTCAGCAATATAAATTTCCATACCCTTCTTTGCAGTCGCCAAACTTTTAGGTGCTGTATTACAGTGTAATGAAATGAATAAATCTGGTGATTGCTGATTGGTATACTTAGCTACTTCATAAATAGTTTGATTAATATCAGTTTCGCGAGTTAAAATAATCTTTAATTGATTATTTTGATTGGCCTGTTGAATTGTTTTTGCTAATTCCAATGTTAAATTTTTTTCCTTAGTGTTGCCATCAAATGCAGTTGCACCAATATCTTCTCCACCATGACCTGCATTAATTACCACTGTATACTGCCTGCTCAACAAAATATTTTTCGGAGCAAATGCAGGTTTATTTTTTGCTGCTATCTGGTCTACTAAATTATCTACAATTGTTTCCACAGAAATATTTTCCGCATTCCTTAACTCTTTTGTTCTAAATGCAAATAATACCACAACTATGGCCAATAAAGGCAATACAATCAATCTTCGCATATAACTATATTTTGGGTTTGTATTTTTAGTAATCATTTGTAATCTTCTTTTAATAGGTGAAAAGAAAAATGGATTAGTGAGTAAGTATTGCTGCTGTGGATAGGCAGCTGCTAATAACATTTGAGCAAGGGTAGCACTATCTCCATTGGATACTGCTTTTTTATCGGCAATAAATTCATGAATCATTTCCATTTCTTTTTTAATCAACCAAAAAAATGGATTGAACCAGCCTGCTATTAATATCAATTGAATAATAATTTTATCAATACTGTGTTTTTGCTGAACATGGGTAAGTTCATGTTGCATCATTTGCTTACCAGCTTCACTTTTAAGATCAATTGACTCATGCCAGAATATATAACGGAAGAATGAAAATGGAGCTCCTTTGGCCTGTGTTAAAATAAGGAATACTTCTCCCACAGACTTACAAGAATGCGTTTTTAATAATTGATAAATTCGAACTATGCTCTTTATCAACCCATACAATAATACAAGTGCTACCAAAGCATAAATCATCATCAATAATCCCTGCCAACCTAATTGATACCAACCAACATGAAGATTGGACTCTATTTCAGTATTATTATCCGCAATAACAGAGAAAAATTGTAGTAACTGAGGATCTGTTTCAACTGGCTTATTCCATTGAATTTTTATCAAAGGAACAATCCAAGCAAACAAAGCTATGCCTAATAAATAAAATCGATTATACTGATGAAATCGATTGTTTCTTAAAACAAGCCAGTAATACCCAACCATAATTCCACTGCAAAGTATTACCTGCAAAAAATAATAGAGTGTAGATGACATAGCCTAATTTTTTAATTGTTTGATTTCTTGTAATAGAAGTTCCAATTCTTTTACACTGATGTCATTTTGTTTCACCATAAAAGAAACCGCATCAGCAAACGAACCTTCAAAATATCCATCTACCAATGTTCTAATACTACTCGAAGAATAATCTTCTTTAGATACGATTGGATAATATTCATGTACCCTACCAATTTGGTTCACTCCTACAAAACCTTTGTCCACTAAAATTTTGACAATAGTGGCTACTGTATTGCTGTGAGGCTTTGGATCAGGTTGTGCATCAATAATGTCTTTTAAAAAAGCTGTGTCGAGCTTCCAAATAGACTGCATGATTTGTTCTTCTGCTTTGGTTAATGGTTTCATGATGTACATTTACAAGAGTAAACCTATAACTAAATTTTTAGTTTACCAACTATTTTTTTAGTTATTTAACTATTTATTTAGTTATTCAACATGAAGTACTATATCATCGCAGGTGAAGCAAGTGGGGATTTACATGGCAGCAACTTAATTAAACAGTTGGCCATTCAGGACCCCAACTACAGTATCAGATGCTGGGGAGGCAACTTGATGGAAGCTGCTGGAGGTAAGCTGGTCAAGCATTACAGAGATTTGGCATTCATGGGATTCGCAGAAGTAATCAAAAATCTTCCAACCATTTTAAGCAACCTGCGTTTCTGCAAAACAGATATTCTTCAATACAAACCGGATGTATTGATTTTAATTGACTACCCTGGTTTTAATTTGCGTATTGCTGAATGGGCCAAACAACAAGGCTTTAAAGTGGTCTATTATATTGCACCACAGGTTTGGGCTTGGAAAGCCAATCGAGTGAAAAAAATGAGGCAAAACATTGATTTAATGTTGTGCATTCTTCCATTTGAGAAAACATACTTTAAATCGGAATGGGATTGGGAAGTCAGTTATGTGGGGCATCCCTTAATTGAAGTGATTGAAGATTTTAAAGCATCAAACCAATTATCCAAAAAACCCATTATAGCGCTATTGCCCGGTAGTCGGAAACAAGAAATTGCTAAAAAACTGCCCATTATGCTAAGTGTGGCGCCGCATTTTCCAAATTACGAATTTGTGGTAGCTCAAGCACCAGGACAAGAAGCCGATTTTTATACCCCATTTTTAAACGGCCAATCCAATGTCAAAATAGTGAAAGACAGCACTTATAAGCTATTATTAGAATCAAGTGCAGCATTAGTAACCAGTGGAACAGCCACTTTAGAAACTGCTTTATTTGGTGTACCGGAAGTTGTTTGTTATAAAGGCAGCAATATCAGTTATCAAATTGCCAAAAGATTGGTGAAAATAAAATTCATTTCATTGGTCAATTTGATTATGGATAAAGAGATTGTGAAAGAATTGATTCAAGATGCGTTGACAACCGAGCATTTAATCCAAGCTTTGCACCAATTATTGACCAATCCCCAACATTTGACACAACTTAAAGAGGCATACGCAACATTGTATGAACGATTGGCCGCAGGTGGACATGCATCTGAGAATGCTGCCAAAGAAATTATGGTATTTTTGAATCAGCCTTCTACCTGAACATTGGAATCACCACCTGCTTAATAACAATGAACAAAACAGCGATGATGAACATCAATAAAGAAATGCGATTCATGCCATGCATGTATTTCATCCAAGGTGTTTTGGGCGCGTTGGGGTCTTCTTTCTTGATAAAGAGATATTGTTGAATTTGATTCCAGATTCCCATGATTGGCAATTTTAACAAAGATAACATGTGGTGGTCATTTTAGTTCAATCAACCATATACCCTTAGATTTGTTAAAACGAAAAAAGGGTTATGTTTCAAAAAATCTGCCTCATTGCTTGCTTATGCTTTGCTTTAAAAAGTCAAGCCCAAATTGATCCAACAAAAATTGATATTATTCGAGACAAATACGGCGTGCCACATATTTTTGGAAAAACAGACCCTGATGTTGCGTATGGACTGGCTTGGGCCCATTCAGAAGACGATTTTGAAACCATCCAACAATCCTTAATGGCCGGCAAAGCCATGTTGGCACAATACCAAGGAAAAAAGGGCGCATCCATAGATTATATCGTGCATTTATTGCGCATTCCTGAATTGGTGGAAGCCCGTTATGAAACAGACTTAGCCCCAGATTTCAAACGCTTACTAGAAGGCTATAGTGCAGGTTTGAATGCATATGCGAGTAAACATCCAAAAAAAGTATTATTGAAAGGTATTTTCCCTGTCACGCCCAAAGACATGATTCAATACTCAGTATTACAGCTCTGTGTGTTATCGGGAGCTGATAAAGCGCTGTCGGCAATATTTGGCGGCACAGTACCATTATTAGAAAATTATAAAACTCAAGGGAGCAATGCCTTTGCTTTCAACAGCAACAAAACCACTGATGGACAAGTCTATTTAAATATCAATGCACATCAACCATTAGAAGGTCCTGTAGCATTTTATGAAGCCCATTTGTGCAGTGAAGAAGGCTGGAATATATTAGGTGCCAATTTCCCAGGTGCACCCTCCATTTTACACGGCGTTAATGAATATTTAGGATGGGCGCATACAGTGAATGAACCCGACAAATTAGACGTATATCAACTGGAGATTAATCCAGACAATAAAAAACAATACCGATTCAATGACCAATGGGAAACTTTAGAAGAAAAAAATGCTCCTTTAAAAGTCAAGATTGCTGGTTTAAAAATCAACGTCAAAAAGAAAGCCTATTGGAGTAAATATGGCCCTACCATTATCACGGACCGTGGTACTTTTTCCATTAGAATGCCAGCCCAGATGGACATTAGAGGTTTAGAACAATGGTATCGATTTAATAAGGCTAAAAACTTTACAGAGTTTAAAGCTGCCATTGACATGAAAGCCATTCCCGGGTATAATATTGTGTATGCAGACAAATACGATACCATCTATTATATCAGTAATGGTCGCATTCCCATCAGAAATCAAAACTATGATTGGAAGCGCACATTACCGGGCAATACCAGTGCTACATTGTGGACAGCGCTTCACCCCATTTCAGCTTTACCACAAGTACTACAACCAAAATCTGGTTTTGTATACAATACCAACCACTCCCCTTTTCATTCTACAGAAGGACCAGAAAATCCTCGTGTAACGGATATTACTATGGGCTATGAGACACTAGAAAACAATCGCAGCAAACGATTTGAAGAAATGCTCAAACCATTGAACAAAGTGAGTTACGAAGACTTTAAACGAATCAAATTCAGTAGACAGTTCCCATCCAACTTTTACTTTCCTTATAATATAGATACCCTATTCATGTTGAATGAAACAGTATATCCTGATATTGCAGATTTGATTGTCAATTTAAAAACATGGGACAAAATTGGCAACGCAGAAAGTATTGGTGCTGGAACATTTTTTATGATTACGCATACTGTATATGACAATAGAGCTTTGTATCTTAAGCAGAAAACCATTACTGAATCACAAGCTGTTGAAATACTCCGATCAGCAAAAGAAAAAATGGTCGCTAATTTTAAGCGAACCAATTTGCAATTAGGTGATATTCAAAAATTAGTACGAGGCGAGAAAGTGGTGCCCTTACCTGGTTTACCTGATTTACTTGCACCTATGTATTCAATCCCATATAAAGATGGTATGTACAAGGGTAATCAAGGTGATGCCTATATTGAATTGGTTCGATTTACTAAGAACGGCCCAATCATTGAAAGCCTCAATGTCTATGGCGCATCTGCCCAAAAGGATTCGCCACACTATACTGACCAAATGGACATGTATGTGCAACAGCAAACCAAAACAATGACATTGAATAAGGCTGCTGTTTACCAACAAGCGGTTAGAAAGTACAATCCCCAATAATGCAGTTTATTGAAGAAATGGCCTCAATATTTGGGTAATCTGTGCTGTTTCAATAATAAACCCATCATGACCAAAAGTTGAGTCAATGATTGACAATGCGGCATTAGGCATATGGCTTGCCATGAATTGTTGTTCGTCAACAGGGCAGAGTATATCAGACTTTATACCGATGATGCAGGTTGGCAGTTGAATTTGTTGCAACACTTGCATCAAATCACCGCCTCTTTTTCTCGCCAAATGATGACTGTCCATGGCTTTAGTCAATAACCAATAGCTGTATGCGTTAAAGCGATTCACCAGTTTTTGCCCTTGATATTGAATATAAGATGCCGCTTTAAAATCATCTATCTTTTCAGGATCTGGATCGGTTTGTTTTTCTTGAAAGGTAGCGTAGTTGCGGTAAGTTAACATCCCAATGGCTCTAGCGGCTTTTAATCCTGCAGCCCCTGCATGGGCAGATGAATCTTTCCAACTGGCATCTGCTTCAATGGCCAATCTTTGCGCTGTATGAACAGCTACACCCCATGCAGATTCTGAAGGAGAAGTAGCAATCAAGAATAATTTTTGAATAATGGTTGGCTCAATATATGCCCATTCCAAAGCTTGGTATCCACCCATGCTGCCGCCCATCAGCAATTGAATGGAATGTATCCCCAAATATTGTCTTAACGCAATATGGGCTTGCACCATATCCCTAATGGTAATCAGCGGAAAACTTGAATAATAAGGGGCATTGGTTGATGGATTGACACTTAAAGGGCCAGTAGTACCGTAACAGGACCCAAGAATATTGGCACAAACAATAAAATAATCCTTAGGATTAATTAATGCATTATCCCCAACCAAACCCTTCCACCAATTGGCAACATCTGCGTTAGCTGTTAATGCGTGACAGATCCAAATAACATTCGTACCTCCAGCATTCATTTCACCATAAGTATGGTAATTAATATGAAGTTCTTCCAAAATAGCCCCACTTTCTAATTGAAAAGGGGTCTGATGCACAAATTGCTTTACTGACATTATTCAAAATTCTACCACAAATTAAAGACATGTGAACCGTACCTTTGGCTAAATTTTTAAAAGCAGCATTTCCAAATGAAAAAGCAAACGCAAGCCATCCGCATTCAAACCAATCGTACGAATGAAATGGAGCATTCTACGCCCCTATTCTTGACCAGTAGTTTTTGCTTTGATAATGCGGAGGACATGCGCGCCGCATTTGCTGACGAAACTGATGACAATATTTATTCGCGTTTTAGTAATCCATCGGTTCAAGAATTTATAGATAAGTTGGTAGCACTAGAAGGTGCTGAAGCCGGTTATGCAACGGCATCTGGCATGAGTGCTGTATTTGGCTCTTTCATGGCTTTGTTAAAAAAGGGTGATCGGTTATTATCTTGTAATTCAATTTTTGGGAGTACCCATACGGTTATTTCAAAGTACTTGCCAAAGTATGGGATAGAATATGGTTATATCAGCGCCAGTGCAACTGCTGCAGAATGGGAAGCAGCCATCACACCAAATACCAAAATGATTTATTTGGAAACACCCACTAATCCTGGCTTAGACGTTTTAGACTTGAACATGATTGGGCAGTTAGCAAAAAAGCATCAGATTATTTTGAATGTAGACAACTGTTTTGCCACGCCTGTGAACCAACAGCCCATTGCATTTGGAGCGGATTTGGTGGTGCATTCTGCCACTAAATGGTTAGATGGACAAGGCCGAGTTTTAGGCGGTGCAATTGTTGGAAAAAAAGACCTAATCAAAGAGATTTATTTGTTTTGCAGAAGTACTGGCCCAGCATTGTCGCCTTTTAATGCATGGGTGTTGAGTAAAAGTTTAGAAACCTTAGACGTTAGAATGGAGCGACACGCATCTAATGCTTTGTTTATTGCAGAACAATTAGAACAACATCCAGCTATTGCATCTTTGAGATATCCTTTTTTACCAAGCCACCCACATTATCAGATTGCCATTAAGCAAATGGACAATGGCGGAGGCATTGTTTGTTTTGAATTAAAGGGAGGGATTGAAGCTGGCCGACAATTTTTAGACCGCCTCAAAATGCTGTCGCTTACAGCCAATCTAGGCGATACCAGAAGTATCGCTTCGCACCCAGCGAGTACTACACACGCAAAACTAACGGAAGCAGAACGCCAAACAGTCAATATTACACCAGGATTGATCCGAATCAGTGTTGGCTTAGAAAACAAAGAGGACATCTTGAATGATATCTTACAAGCGCTTAATAATCTTTAAATAAATTAGTTAACCTAGAACAAGTGAGGTCATCGTAAGAGAACCCCCAACAGCTTGATCATTGAAGAATTGAATGGTGTCTTGATCAGATTTTACACCTAAAGTATACAACAAAGGCAGATAGTGTTCTGGCGTAGGGATTGCTAATTGAATGGCTTTACTTAAGGATTGATATTGGATTAATTTATCGTG
>JAIXYL010000032.1 GCA_027490265.1 Sediminibacterium sp. | reverse complement strand
ATGTCTTTACTCAGATGAATACCATAAATAATAAGGATTGAATGTTCATGCAAGTACGGCTTCATCTGATTGAAATAACGGAGGGAAGGCTCTAATCGATGATTGCCATCAATAAATACAAAATCTAAGGATTTCATCTCTTGTAAAACAGATGTCAAGGTATGATCAAAATGTCCTACAACTTGTTCAATATTGTGTAATCCAATGTATTGAAAATGTTGTTTCGCTTTTAAAGCTATATCTGGCGCACCTTCTAATGTAACTACTTTTGCATGAGGATTTGCAGCTGCTAAATAACTTGTGGTAATTCCCAAAGATGTTCCCAATTCAAGGATGGAATATGCGTTGAAATGATTTACCAATCTAAAGAGCAATTGACCAAATTTTGGTGGCTTTAGTTCAGCATTGGCAATTTTTGAAATGGTTGTTGCATATGAATTCTGCTTTGTAGCATCAGCATCAAAATGAATGGCATTAATTGAATTGGCATTAAATAAACATTCTTCGCGAGCGGCTTCAATCAATGGAAAAACATAAAATGTTCGATCATCCGTGAATACACGTTCAATCAATTCATAAACAAATGGGGAATGTACGCCATGGCCATTTTTATTGGATGATTGAATCCAATACTTCAAATAACGCCAACCTTTTTGTAGCGGAGCATACATATAAATAGGATTTATTGGCGCAGCCATTTCATCATCCAAAATAAACTATAAATGAAGGTAAACCAACTTACAAAATAGGCAAGTGCCATGAGCCATTCTATTGCATTCCAATCAGGAATGGTCAGCCTATTTAAATAAAATAGCATCACCCCCAAACTGAACCAATTGCTTTTTCTAAACCATGGAATTAAAAAAACAAGTGGCAGTAAAATTGCTATAAGCGTTTGAACAATTGCATCGCCAAATTGGTTGAACCAATTGTATTGATCACCTGATGAAGGATTCATAGACCTAAACAATTGTATCAAACCAATCAGCAATCTAATTTGATACATTGCATATACAACCATTAGTATATTGATGACTTGTAAAGCGTAACGGCTATACAGACGTTTGATGGGGTTCCCCCATACGATTGATACAATGATTAAAGCAGGAATGCTCCACAAATAAACAAATGGAATAACTGCAATCATTGAGCTCTTTTTTCCCAGCACTGAAAGCGATAAGCATAAGCGTGTTTCTGATCAATCGGATGGCATTCTTCTGCCTTAAGTTGCCATTGGGTTAAATCAATTGATGGGAAAAAAGTATCCCCTTCTATGACTGTCTCTACCTTTGTTAAGTAAATTTTATCAGCAATCGCAATTGAAGCAGCATACAATTCACCACCACCAATAATATAAGCTTCTTTATAATGGTTATTGGCAGCAATGGTTAAAGCCGCTTCAATTGATTCTGCCTTAATGACCCCTTCTGCGGACCAATTAGATTGTCGACTCACGACAATATTTAAGCGACCGTTTAAAGGTTTGCCAGATAATGATTCAAAAGTTTTTCTACCCATGATCACTGGCATGGCCCAGGTGGTCTGTTTAAAAAATTTTAAATCATTGGGCAAATGCCATAGTAATTGATTATTCAAACCAATGGCATTGTTCTCAGAAGCGGCAACAATTATAGATACAATCATATTAAACAGCAACTGGTGCTTTTATGGCAGGATGACATTGATAATGTTCAAGTGTAAAATCACTAAAATCAAAATCAAAAATATTTTGGATAGCCGGATTCAAAGTCATGGTTGGTAAAGGAAATGGCTCCCGACTCAACTGTAACTGAACTTGTTCAAGATGATTATTGTAGATGTGCACATCTCCAAAACTGTGCACAAAGTCTCCATAAGCCAATCCGGTTACTTGCGCCATCATCATGGTTAACAATGCATAAGACGCAATATTAAATGGAACGCCTAAAAAAACATCGGCACTTCTTTGATAGAGTTGGCAGCTCAGTTTTCCATCAGCAACATAAAATTGAAACAAACTATGACATGGCATTAAAGCCATTTGAGATAATTCCCCAACATTCCAGGCACTAACAATCATCCGTCTACTGTCTGGATTATTTTTCAACTGATGCAACACATCTGCAATTTGATCAACTACTTTACCATCCGCCCCTTCCCAACTACGCCACTGCTTTCCGTAAACAGGCCCTAAATCACCATTCTCATTAGCCCATTCATTCCAAATACTCACACCATGATCGGTTAGATATTTAGTATTGGTATCCCCTTTTAAAAACCACAACAACTCATATATAATGCTCTTAAGGTGCAATTTTTTCGTTGTAACCAATGGAAATCCTTTGGCCAAATCAAAGCGCATTTGATAGCCAAAACAACTAATGGTACCTGTACCTGTTCGGTCGGTTTTGGCCACACCGTTAGCCAAAATATGCTTTAATAAATCGTGATACTGTTGCATATACAAATAAACAACGAAATCACGGCATTTTGCCTTGATTATAAAGCCTGTGCAGAAATTGTGATTATTCCCCCTTTCGTTGATTAATGAACTTGTTGAAGCTTAAAAACCAGCCCATATTGCTAACATGTGAATCAATGCTTCCAAAATTAGCTTGCACGCTTAATCCAAAACCAATGCTCCCTCTTAATGCCAATTGATCGGTACTGGTTTTAAATTCATCAACTATGCCCGGACCATATAAATATTTTAAGGTATTGGTTTGCTTGCTGTAAATCAATGGCAAGCCACCTTGAAGAAAAAAAGCCAAGGTATTTCTTTTTGTTAAGGGCATATAATATCGAATGATTGGCGCTATCCCTAAGTCTAGATTATTCATGATGCTTTTTGTATCAACTGGCGGCACTGGGCCAGGACCAATGGTTATAGGATAGGTAAAAAATGTGCTTTGCTCTGTATGCACACCAACGATGCCCATCACGCCCAGCATTAAATTCTGTTCAACGAATTTAGCTTTCATTGGCGCCAATAGTATCCCTAAATTAGTATTGCCTTTTGAAATAGAAACATCCGTATAAGATCCTACCATATCAGAATACACAGGAGACAAGCCAATACTCCAAAATTTTTGCCCCTTATTGAAATAATTATAAGTTGGTTTTTCAGTTTGGGCAAACCCGGCATTACAAAGGCACAAACCCATCAAAACAATGATGACTCTCATAGATATTTTTTTATACAAAGAGTCCATGAAAGAAAAAAACGATGCACCACTCATATAAGGATTAACCCTTTCGTCTATCTAATTCCTTTTTGATTAATGACAACTCTCTGCCAGTTTGACCAGCCACACTGGAATTTTCTTTTGCTCTACGCATTAAATAGGGAATCACATCTTTTATGGGCCCAAAAGGTAGATACTTACTCACATTAAAGCCTTCTTTGGCTAAGTTAAAAGTGATATTATCACTCATACCAAAGAGTTGTGAGAAATGAACATGGGGATGATTGTGGGCAATTTGCTTGTCGTGCATAATTTGCGCGGCTAATAAATTGCTGGCTTCATTATGAGACGCTATGATCACTGAAATATGATCTAAATGTTCAAAACAAAATTGTACAGCTGCATTAAAATCAGTATCAGACGCTGCTTTGTTGGGTTGGATTGGTGACTGATAGCCCATTTGTTCTGCTCGCTCTCTTTCTTTTTCCATATAAGCACCACGAACCAACTTAATCCCTAGTTTAAAATCTTGTTGTTGGGCAATTTTATAGGACAATTGCAAAAAATGTAAGCGGTCGTGCCGGTATAATTGTATGGTATTGTACACAATTACTTTCTCCTTATTAAATACCTCCATCATTTCCATGCACAAACGATCAATCGGGTCTTGAATCCAACTTTCTTCTGCATCAATCAACACGCCAATATTTTTTTCCGCTGCAATTTCACAGATGGTATACATGCGATCTCTCACCCGATCCCATTCTGCCACTTCTTCCTCATGATCATGCACCCCACTTCTCAATCTTGGCGCCTCATTCAGGGTTTGCAATAATGCAAATCTGGCCAATCCAGTTACTTTAACACTGATAAAAGGAATATTGGTCTGGGTAGCAGCATAATGTATAACCCTTATAAATTCTTCAGTTGCATGATCAAAGCTGTCTTCATTTTCTTTTCCTTCAACACCATAATCCAGAATAACTTGAATGCCATAGTTTCCTAAAACATTGCCAACCACCGCAGTCTGCTCGAGGGTTTCGCCACCAACAAATTGCTTAAATATCGTCTTACGAATTAAACTATTCACGAAGGGTAATCCCGTTTTCATGATATAGGGCGTGAGTGTTGTCCCCAATTTTACGAACCAAGGATAAGCCATTGTTTTAAATAGAAATTTGGCTCCTTTTAGTTCTTTGTCGGTCTTGTAAGCAAAAGCATTTTGAGTATTGTCGAAGGAAATGTTCATACTAACGGTTGTTCGTTGAGCAAATATCGGTACTCCTACTTAAGTATGCACCATTTCAATAAAAAAACCGCCAAATTTATTATTAAATAGCTTGGTGATTAAAGGGTTGTAAGACCATTTCACTCACCACACCACTAGCAGGCTGCTGACAAAGAAACCAAATGGCTTTTGCAGCTTCTTCTGCCACAATCATTTTATCTCGCTGCACTCTTAGGTCAATGGTATCCCAAAAAGCAGAATCAATGCCACCCAAGAAAATATTGGTAATTCTGATCTCGGTTCTTTTCAATTCCTCACGTATACTTTGCATCATTCCAACAAGCCCGTACTTGCTTGCGCTGTAAGCTGCTGCGCCTGCCATAGGCACTTTGCCTAAAACCCCTGGAATATTGATAATAAGCCCTTTTTTCTCAAGTTTCATGCTAGGCAATACTGCTTTAACTAAATAAAAAGCACCGATTAAATTGACACGAAGACTCCTTTCGAATTCTTCACCACTCAACGTATCCATCGATTTAATGATGCCAATTCCAGTGGCGTTAATCAAAATATGAATGGTATTGGTTTGCGCCAGAACCTGGCCAATTGTTTCGTTAACCGCGTTTTCGTTGGTAATATCCATTTGAAAACAACGGCTGCTGGGTATATTTGCTTGTTGTGCTACTTCAGCCAATTTCTCAGCATTTTGTCCCGTAATATATACGATACCGCCACTGGCACTGACTTGTTTAGCAACTTGTGATCCAACACCACCAGTTGCACCAGCGATTAATACAATTTTTCCTTTT
>JAIXYL010000042.1 GCA_027490265.1 Sediminibacterium sp. | reverse complement strand
ATTTTAAAATATTTGGTAGAAGGACAAGACTACAAAAAAATTGCGCGTACACTGTTCATTAGTCCACAAACGGTTCGTACACATATCAGTCGGATTTATGAAAAACTGCATATTAATTCCAAAGCACAAGCCATTCAATTAGCGCACAAATACAATTGGAATTAAAATACAGCATATGCTGTATTGTTTGCTGCATAGGACTACAATAGCTTCATTGAAAATTACATCAACATGAAAAAGCTATTTGTTTATGCACTACTAATGATTGGTTGCAACAGCGTGATTGCGCAAACCATTGGAGAAGTGGATTTAAAAGAAATCAATAACTATGGATTAAAAAGATTGAAGGATGCACCCAAAAAAGTATTCATCAGTCAATTCAGAATTAACTTCCAAACCATGTATTTAGATACTGAAAAAAAATCAGGAGGTTTTAGAGGGGGTAGTGATTATACCAGAAGTTATAAAAGTGCGGTAAGTGCAAGTTTATCATTGGGTTTAAAAGGTGTACAAGAAAACGATTTGATTGATATTACAGATGAATTATACAAAAACTTAACCGATCAACTTAAAGCAGAAGGCTTTGAAATCATCACAGCGGACCAAGCCTTGGCTTCAGAAGAATTACAAGGTTGGGTTAAAAGAACGGGAGGCAGTTTAAGCCAAGCGCAATATGATGGCTATGTATCGGTTTCACCAAGAGGGTTTGATTATTTGGTGAAAGGCGTAAATGATGATGGTAAAGAAAAAAACTCATTCTTTAGTAAAGCCCCAAAAATTTCTCAGCAATTGGGAGGTACCATGGTCTTGATGGTTAATATAGCCGTTCCATTTGCACAAGAAGCTGAATCAGGTGGCAGCAAATTGATGGGCAGATTAGGTGGTGGAGCCAAAGTAGTAGCCGAAACCAATTTAATGATTGGCAGTGATGCGCTGGATTACAGCGGCACAACCGGGTTTTATGCCAATGGCAGCTCTCTCATTGGTTTCAATATCAAACAAAGCATGAGTAATATCAGTGTAGGCAATTGGCTCTTAAAGAAGCCCATTACCATTGATGGTGTACTTGAAAAGAAAAAATACAAAGCAGAAGAACAAGCTAAAGTGGATATGTGGGGTACAGATGCTGGGTTATTCAGGGTATTTGATGTAGACGACCGCTTTATGAAAAATGTGCAAGCCATTCCAGTAGAATCCAGCAAGTATAAAGCAGGGGTATCTGCGGCGGCCAACAAATACCTGAATGCGGTGATGGATGAAATCAGAAGTAACCTAAAATAAATTGCAGCTAAATATTAACGAATCATCTAAAAAAATAAAACCAAAATGAACTAGGTTTGGTACTCCTAAACAGACATCTATGTCTATAGTAGCAAACCATTTGATCAAAACATACGGTACACAAATAGCGGTCAACGATCTGTCTTTTGCGTTAAACAAAGGGGAGATCGTTGGCTTTTTAGGCCCCAATGGTGCGGGTAAGAGCACAACCATGAAAATGATTACTGGATCTCTACTACCTGATAGTGGCAGTATTGAAGTAGCTGGCATTTCAATGACTAAAGATCCGTTGGCCTGCAAAAAAAAGATTGGCTATTTGGCAGAAGCCAATCCCCATTATTATGATTTATACATTAAAGAATACTTACAGTTTATAGCTGGTGTTCATCAATGCAACAATATACCCGTTTTGATTAAACAAGTCATTGAGCGCGTAGGATTAGGCCCAGAACAACATAAGAAAATTGGACAACTGTCAAAAGGCTATAAGCAAAGGGTTGGATTAGCAGCGGCGATTATTCATGAACCCGATGTATTAATTTTAGACGAACCAACCACTGGTTTAGATCCCAATCAAATCATAGAAATCAGAGAACTGATTCGTGAATTGGGGCAACAAAAAACCGTTTTATTCTCAAGCCATATTTTACAAGAAGTAGAAGCCATTTGTAGCCGGGTGCTCATCATTCACAAAGGGGAATTGGTAGCGGATCAGGCAATTGATGCATTACAGCAAAACGGCCAATTAGAAGACCTTTTCAGAAGCTTAACAGGCGCTATTCGTGTATAAACTACATATTACTTATATTTGAGTCCATTTAAAAACAAACAACATGAGTTACATTATTGATGTACATGCAAGACAAATTTTAGACAGCAGAGGTAATCCTACGGTAGAAGTAGATGTATTAACCGATGATGGTGCATTGGGCAGAGCCGCTGTACCAAGTGGTGCAAGCACAGGTATTCATGAGGCAGTGGAACTTCGCGATAACGATAAGAAAAAATATGTAGGCAAAGGCGTATTAAAAGCAGTAAAAAATGTGAATGCAGCCATTGCAGATGCCATTATTGGCATGGATATCACTGAGCAAGCAGCGATTGACCAAGCAATGATAGATTTAGATGGCACCCCAAATAAAGCCAAATTAGGTGCCAACGCCATTCTTGCCGTGAGTATGGCCGTAGCCAAAGCTGCAGCGGATGAAGCGTCTTTACCATTGTATCGTTATATCGGGGGTACCAATGCCAAAACATTGCCCATCCCTATGATGAATATCTTAAATGGTGGGGCGCATGCCGATAATAAAATTGATTTCCAAGAATTCATGATCATGCCAGTAGGTGCCCCTTCATTTAGTGAAGGATTGCGTTGGGGCGTAGAAATATTTCATACCCTAAAAGGTGTTTTAAAAAAGAAAGGGTACAGTACCAATGTTGGTGATGAAGGAGGATTTGCACCAAATATTCAAAGCAATGAAGAAGCCATTGAAACCGTATTAGAGTCTATTCAGGCTGCTGGTTACAAAACTGGTTCACAAATTGTAATTGCCATGGATGCAGCCAATAGCGAATTATGGGATGCAAAGAAGAAAAAATATGTATTTCATAAGAGCAGTGGCAAAGTGATGAGCAGCGACGAATTGGTGAAATTCTGGGAAAAATGGGTGAAGCAATATCCCATTGTATCCATTGAAGATGGAATGGCAGAAGACGATTGGAATGGCTGGAAAGCGTTAACTCAGGCAGTTGGCACCAAGTGTCAATTGGTGGGTGACGATTTATTTGTAACCAATGTAGAACGCATACAGCAAGGCGTTGACAAGCAGATTGCCAATGGCTTATTGGTTAAAGTGAATCAAATTGGTACCATTACCGAAACCATCAACGCGGTTACATTAGCGCAGCACAACGGCTATAATACCATCATGAGTCATAGAAGTGGCGAAACAGAAGATACCACCATTGCTGACTTAGCAGTTGCATTAAACTGTGGCCAAATTAAAACAGGTTCTGCTTCAAGAACCGACCGTATGGCTAAATACAACCAATTGATTCGTATTGAAGAAATGTTGGGCGATACTGGTATTTATCCAAAAGGAAAAATTAAGTTCGGCAAATAATTTGTATACACTTTTGTGTACAAATCATACTTGGCAGATAAAGGTTTATTATTACTTTTATCTGCCATTTTTTATGAAGAAAGCAATACCATACCTTACCAATAAATACTTAATCGCGGCCATTCTATTCATTGTATGGATGTTGTTTTATGATCAGCGTGATTATTTTCAGCAAAAAGAACGCAGAGACGAATTAAAAAAACTAGAACAGAAAAAAGCTTATTACGAGCAAGAAATAGAAAAAACAAAGAAGGAACTCTACGACCTTCAAAACAGCCCTGCTGCCATTGAAAAATATGCCCGTGAGCGTTATTTAATGAAGAAAGATGGGGAAGACATCTTTATCATTGAAGATACCACTGCCCGAAAAAATTAACTCTTTACAATATTTTAATATTGGTACCGTTTTATTAGAGACCGTATCCTCTTGTTCACGCAGTAAACTGCTTATGAAACACTTTAAAGAAGAGGAATTGATTATGTACGTATACAAGGATTGCACGCCAGAGCTTACAAAAGCTATTGATAAAGCTATAGTAGAAGACCCCGAACTAAAAAAGCAGGTAGAGCGCTTACAAAGATCAAAAGATCAATTGGATAAATTAAAGCTCAAATCTCCTTCTAAAAAGTCTATTAAAGCTATTTTAGACTACGCAAAGAAAAAAGCAGAATAAATATTTTGGCTAATAGCCTGTTTGTAAATTTGCGCATGACCAAAAAACAACGCTACCAGGAAGTCATTGACTATTTTCAAGAAACCACTCCTGTTGCAGAAACAGAATTAGTGTACGATAACCCATTTCAGTTATTGGTAGCAGTTATTTTGTCGGCACAGTGTACAGACAAGCGCGTCAACCTTACAACGCCAGGCATATTCAAGGTATATCCTACGCCACAAAAAATGGCTAAAGCCAGTTTTGATGATTTGTTTCCATTGATTAGAAGTATTTCTTACCCCAACAATAAAACCAAGCATTTAATTGGCATGGCAAATATGTTATTGGAACAATTTGGGGGTGAAGTGCCAATGACAGTAGAAGCACTAGTAAAACTTCCAGGCGTTGGCAGAAAAACAGCAAACGTGATCACCAGTGTGATTGATGAACAACCCAATATGGCCGTAGATACCCATGTATTTCGAGTTAGTCATCGATTGGGTTTGGTTAGCACAAAAGCCACTACCCCATTGGCCGTTGAAAAAGAATTGATAAAGCATATTCCGGAAGAACTGGTGCACAGAGCGCATCATTGGCTTATCTTACATGGCAGATACACCTGCTTAGCGCGTAATCCGAAGTGTGATGAGTGTGGCATCAAAAACAGCTGTGCATTTTTTGCAAAACAAGAAAAGAAAAAAAGCAAATCAATTTAGTTTCTAATAGCATACTTCAGGACACTATTGTTATTTTATTATCGTCTATTTGAAACTGTTTGATATTTGGGGTACTTACTTCTTTTTTAAAAATAAAATGTATACTAAAGTAATAGCACAAATAGTTAAAATGCTTAAATAAAAGTAATTTCTACTTTCAATAGAGATTAGATTTCTAATTAAGCTAACAAGCATTAAAATAAAAACTAAAATTAGTGGATAACGAATTCCTTTGGGAAGCACTTTTTTTTCCATATGAGATTTAGTTTATCATGAATCTTAGCTTCATAATTTAAGAAATAAAATTAAATAAGTCAAAATCATTTAAAGAGGATGCGATTTTCTGCACTCTCTCCAAGCATTTGCTGCTAGATGCTTACATGTATAAAATGTTCCGCTCGCGGCTAATCATCACACAATAAACCACCTATTATTATCCCGCAATAAAAATAAATAGCGTTTAACCTTATTTAAATGAAGCCATAATAAAAAAGTATTGAGCGAGGGTGCTATTGGATATATTACAAAATTCATTTTAAATAAAGAATCTGCAATCTATCTTGGTACATATGGCAACCAAATTATATTATTTGAAGCGGTTGAGGCGGCTTTAGAATGGAAAGAATATATAAACAGTTTGTTGTTTAACCATAATGGTTCTATCAAAAAATCGATATCTACTAAAACAATCATCAATATAAAATTATTTTTATTTAATCTCTGCTGAATTTGATATTATAACAAGATCAGAACTTGTATACTATTGCACTACTCATGGCATTGTAAAGCATCCAAGTTATTTTGAAAAATCAGCTAATTAACTATGAAATACGAATCTTTTATTAAACCTGCCATCATCAGCGTCGCTATCATAATAACAGCATTGATATTAGGTGATGCTTTTAAATACAGATATATTACCCAAGATTCCATTTGAGTGATTGGACTGGGTACAAAAGATTTTGAATCTGATGAAATTTTGTGAACTGGTAATTATAGTGCCCGAGCAAAAGAAGCTAAAGATGCATACAATCAGTTAGTATACTAAATATGCTTTTAGCATAATATTTTCAACCTTGCTACCTATTGTTCCACTTTTGCTCCAAGGTTTGTTTGCTAACTTAAAGAAAGTTCTAATCTGTACATTTTTATTGGTTAGACCAACTTGTAAATCATTGTTATCTTTTAATTCAGCTATACTAAGCCATTCAATAGCTATGAAAAATTCTTTTGCACTTACAAAAACATTATCATTTTCGAGTGATATTTCATTCCATTTATTTAGTTGATAAGATTTACAAATGATACTTGACATAAGCAAATCATTGTCTGGAAGACCCGAACTGTTTTTACTAAATATTCTAATTCTAAAAGGCACGTTGAGTTGAGATTTTTTATGAATAAAAACTGAAACAGATTTTATTTTACAGATTTCACTAGGTTGTCGCACTTCTAAAGCTGCAATAACATTTCGATAACGATTACTAATGAACGAAGTTTCGTTTTCAGTTATACCTACTGCGCTTATTTTTTCTTTAGAAAAAATTGCTATAGGAGGTAAAACAGCACTTTGTTCAGAAAGTACAATACGAATAGTATCTCCGCTTCTTGGAAGATCGTTAAGTAGAAATGATTGAATTGGATATCCAACACTACTGGCATAAATTGTATCAATCGGCGAAGTACTTGAAATTTTTGCTATACCTGATTCATTTGCTGAAACACCAGTTGTCTTGCCCCAAGAAATTGATGCATATTGTATTTTGTTACCTAGTTTGTTATGAACAGAAATTAAATATTCATATTGAGCAAGTAACGAAATAGAAATAAAAAAGAAAAATAAAAAAGATGAAAAGTATTTCATTTAATTAATTGTTTACTTAATTCTCTTCAACTTCTATTCCAAACATTTGTGTATAGTAAGAATCAAGCATCTTGCCAACATGTACAAATGGTTTTCCATAAAACGAAATAAAACTAAACGGATCAACTTTTGATTTTGCAGCTACAAAAGCAGGGTTAAGATTAATTTCATAAGAATTATTTTT
>JAIXYL010000140.1 GCA_027490265.1 Sediminibacterium sp. | reverse complement strand
CCAGATTGGATGAGTCAGTTAATTGTATTTATCCCATTGTTTCTATTGTATGAATTGAGCATTCTGGTTTCTGCAAGGGTATTCAAGAAATTGGAAAAAGAAGAGGATAAAGAATGGGATTAATCTTTCTGCATCGTTAACTATAACAATGATCATATGGCTTATGTTTTTGACGCTTCCAAACCAATTGCCATTGGAAGTGACCACGCAGGTTTTTTGTATAAATCTGCACTCATTACTTGGTTAACCGAAAAAGGGTATCAGGTTACCGACCATGGAACTTTTTCGCTTGATTCGGTAGATTATCCCGACTTTGCACATCCCACTGCTGCTGCAGTGGAAAATGGTGAAGCAGGTTTTGGCATTTTAATTTGTGGAAGCGCCAATGGGGTAGCCATCACTGCAAATAAACACCAAGGGATTCGGGCAGCACTTTGCTGGCAAAATGATGTGGCAGAATTAACCAGACTACATAATAATGCCAATATCATTTGTATTCCAGCAAGATTTGTAGCCCTACCATTGGCAGAACAAATGATTGATCTTTTTATGAATACCGCATTCGAAGGTGGCCGACATGCCAACCGAGTGCAAAAAATTAGCTGTAACTAAACCAAAACAACATGATCAAAAAAATCCTGTTTGGCGCAATGTTCCTTTCTTCTGGCATTGCTTTCGGACAAAAAGATGATGCATCAGCCAAGTTTGCTGCATTAATTACCCCCGCTTCTCTGAAAGAAAAATTAACCATTTTGGCTGGTCCAGAAATGGAAGGCAGAGAAACCGCTATGCCTGGTGAAAGAAAGGCCGCTGCTTACATTGAATCTGAATTTAAAAGAATGGGGCTTAAGCCAGGCAATGGAAACAGCTACCAACAGTATTTTAATGTATACCAAGACGAATTATCGAGCATTGAATTAAGAGTCAATGGTAAACTCTTTGCTTGGGATAAAGACTATATGATGTCTTTACAATCCATCAGTAATGGCAAAACCAGTTCTAAAGAATTGGTATTTGTTGGATACGGTATTGTAGACAAAGCTGCCGGTATTGACGATTATGCTGGCTTAGATGTAAAAGGCAAAATCGTGATGCTATTAGATGGCGCCCCTGCTGGATATAAAGCGCCTACACCTGCACCAGGTACAAGAACCCCAAGCCCTGTTTCTGGAGCTGCTAAAGCCAATGCTGCAAGAACCGCTGGCGCCACTGGCATTGTGTTGGTGTCTAAAGATTTCCCTCGCAAAAGTCCTACTGCAGTAAAAGGCAATATGTATATGAATAAGCCTACTGGCGCACCATTTATGATGGTAACAGTTTCTGAAGAAATTGCTTCTGCTTTAGCTGGTAGAACGGCTAAATTATCCAGCGATGGTTTGGTTGCTTTACCCAAGGGAAAATATGTTGCTGAACTAAATATTGCTGCCGATAAAAAATCGAATGCCCTTGAAACCAGCAATGTGATTGGTATTGTAGAAGGTACCGATAAAAAAGACGAGTACGTTTTCATGACTGGTCATCACGATCACCTTGGAAAAAGAGGCGATGTAATTTATTACGGTGCGGATGATGATGGGTCTGGTACTGTTGGCGTAATGCAAATGGCTGAAGCCTTTGCAACCGCTGCAAAAAAAGGCAATAAGCCTCGCAGAACCCTTGTATTCATGACCGTAAGTGGTGAAGAGAAAGGGCTTTGGGGCTCTCAGTACTACTCTGAAAATCCAATTTTCCCAATGGATAAAACCTCAGTAGACTTAAATACCGATATGATTGGTAGAGTAGATACTGAAAGAAAATTGGCTGACACCCTTAATTATATTTATGTGATTGGTCACGATAAATTGAGTTCTGATTTGGCTAAAATCAATGAAGGCGTTAATGCAAAGTATCTTAACATGACTTTGGATTATAAATTTGATGATCCTGCTGATGTGAACAGAATTTATTTCAGAAGCGACCATTACAATTTTGCTAGAAAAGGCGTGCCTATTTTGTTTTTCTATGATGGTATGCTTAAAGCAGAGTATCACCAACCGGGTGACACCGTTGATAAAATCAACTTTGCGTTAATGGAAAAAAGAGCCAAATTGGTTTTCCATACTGCATGGGAAATAGCCAATAGAGACGAGATGTTGAAAAGAGATATCCCGTTGACAATGGGTCAGAGATAATGATTGATCAATGAATAAAAAAGCCCCGGTTCTATACATGACCGGGGCTTTTTTTGTTTTGTTATTCACTATTACCATCCCAACAAATAAGCAAAAATCAATGGCACGACAATCGTGGCATCGCTTTCAACAATGTATTTGGGCGTATGAATGTCTAATTTACCCCAGGTAATTTTTTCATTGGGTACTGCACCAGAATAAGACCCATAAGAAGTAGTAGAGTCACTGATCTGACAGAAATAACTCCAGAAAGGCACATCATGCCATTCTAAATCTTGGTACATCATTGGTACAACGCAAATGGGGAAATCACCTGCAATACCGCCCCCAATTTGAAAGAATCCAACCCCTTTACCAGCACTATTGGCACGGTACCATTCGGTTAACCATACCATATACTCGATCCCACTTTTCATGGTTGAGGCTTTCAATTCCTGTTTAATTACATAAGACGCAAAAATATTTCCCATGGTGCTGTCTTCCCATCCTGGCACTACAATTGGCAAGTTCTTTTCAGCAGCGGCCAACATCCAACTGTTCTTTGGATCAATTTCATAGTACTGAGCCAAATCGCCGCTTAACAACATTTTATACATGAACTCATGCGGAAAATAACGTTCACCAGCATTGTCTGCATCTTTCCAAACCTTATAAATATGCTTTTGCAAACGACGAAACGCTTCTTCTTCAGGAATACAAGTGTCGGTCACCCGATTGTAATGATTTTCTAATAAATCCCATTCTTCTTGAGGACTTAAATCTCGATAATTAGGCACACGCTTATAATGGCTATGCGCCACTAAATTCATGATGTCTTCTTCTAAGTTTGCGCCCGTACAACTGATGATGGCCACTTTATCTTGACGAATCATTTCAGCCAAACTGATGCCCAATTCTGCTGTACTCATGGCTCCAGCCAAACTCACCAACATTTTTCCACCCTCTAACAAATGGGTTTCATATCCTTTGGCCGCATCCACCAATGCTGCTGCATTGAAATGTCTATAATGATGTTCTACAAACTGAGAAACAGGTCCTTTGCTCATTTTTGATAAATTTTAGAGGGGCAAAAGTAATTTTTTTAGCTGGTATCCCTCTGTTAATTTGTAGCAGAATTTTCGTTACTTGCAGCGCCCCCTTTGTATAAGCCCCATGGACCAACATTATTTTAAAGAATACTATCACCTAGAAAGAGTCAATTGGTGGTTTACGGTTAGGAGAAAGATATTGAGGGATCGAATCCACCATATATTGCAAGCCCCTAAAGGCATTCAGTCGTTAAATATTGGGGCAGCAACCGGTACAACTTCGGATATGCTAACAGAATTTGGTGAAGTCATGTCGGTTGAATACGACCAAACCTGTTGCGCGTTTACGCAAACATTTTTGAGTACCCCCATTATACAGGGATCAATCACAGAACTGCCTTTTAAGAATGATCAATACGATTTGGTTTGTGCGTTTGATGTAATTGAACATGTGGAAGACGATGCCAAAGCCATTGCCGAAATGATGCGGGTTTGCAAACCTGGCGGCTATTTGGCCATTACCGTGCCAGCATATGCCTTTTTATGGGGCGAACACGATGTCATCAATCAACACCATCGTCGTTACACAAAAACTATATTGGGGCAATTACTCAAAGCCCAAAAAGGCAAGATTGTGTATCATACCTATTTTAATTCACTGCTATTCTTGCCCATTGCAGCATTCAGACTAATGGCCAACCTGATTCAAGCCATTAAAGGTCCCAAACAATCAGCGCCTTCATCGGATCATGCCATTTTTGGCACAGAAGGATTTTTTAATAACTTGTTAGCAGGGATTTTTTCGATTGATTATTATTTACTCAAGTGGGGGGTCCGTTTTCCAGCGGGCGTATCCTACATGGTATTTTTTAAAAAAGACGCTGCATGAATACAAAATTTGAAAAGTTCATCTTTTATCAATGGACATCAGCCAAATTTGGATCCATCTATTTAATTCATATCATCTGGTTTTTATTGGCGGCTTTTGCAGTAACTGCAGAAATGAGCAGAGGGCTTACGGGCATAGACAACTATTTGATTTTTGAAGGGGTGTTTAAACATGTGGTGCAAGAAAAATATTTATTCAGTTACTACCCCGATGAATATGTGTCGTTCAACAATTATGGACCTGCGTTTTCATTGGTGATTGCACCTTTTGCATTGATGCCTACCTATATTGGATGCTTCTTTTGGGCTATTGCCAACGCTGCAGCACTGTTTGTTGCAATTAAACTATTGCCAATCAACCAACAGCAAAAAATAATGGTTTATTGGATTGCTGCAATTGAAATGATGACGGCCATTCACAGTGTTCAGTTCAATCCAATGTTCACAGCTTTTTTCATTTTTGCTTTCGTATTTACATTACGTGGGAAAGATTGGATTGCCACACTTTTTATTGCCTTGGGTTTTCTTACCAAAATTTATGGCATCGCTGGTTTGGCTTTTTTCTTCTTTTCAAAAAACAAAACACAGTTTGTGGTATCGTTTTTTGTTTGGATTGCCCTGATTGTTGCGGCGCCTATTTTGTATTCAAGCGCCGAATATATTACCCAAACTTATGAAGACTGGTATTACCAAATTATTCGGAGAAACCAACAAAATATTGATAATTCAAGAACAGCTGGCATGCAAGACATTTCTGTACCTGGCATGATTCGCAGAATCTTTCAATACTATGGGCCAATTGACTTTCCAATTATTGCCATTGCAGGGGTTTTGTTTGGCTTGCCCTTGTTGAAACAACGCAATCAAGCCCATCCGCATTTTAAATTGTACTACTTAGCATTGGTATTAATTTCTGTAGTCATTTTTAGTTCTGCTGCCGAAAGCCCCACTTTTGTAATTGCTGTAACCGGCGCTGCCATTTGGTTTGTAACCAGTCAACAACCCTTTGGCCAATGGGAAAAAGCCATGTTGATTGTATTATTTTTATTGACCATTTTATCGCCCACAGATTTAATTCCACGATATATTAGAATCAATTTTATACTTGCATATTCTTTGAAAGCCTTACCTTGTTTGATTATTTGGTGCTGGTTAATCATCAAAGTGCACAGAATTAATTGGAGTAAAATGCCGATGCATGCCTAAGTTGGTCAGTTTTGTAATACCTGCTTGCAATGAACAAGCCAATGTGCCCGTAATGGTCAAAGCAATTGAAGCAACCATGGCGCCATTGTCTTATGAATATCGGCTACTTTTTGTAGACGATGGCAGTACCGATCAAACATTAACCGTTATTAAAGCAGAAGCTGCCAAGCACCAGCATATTCAATACATCAGTTTGTCTAGAAATTTTGGACACCAAAATGCTTTAAAAGCTGGTCTAGACAAAGCCGAAGGCGATTGTGTAATCATGATGGATGGAGATTTGCAACATCCACCTGAATTGGTGCCATTGTTATTGCAAAAATGGGAAGAAGGCACTGATATGGTGTATACCATCAGACAAGAGCAGGCCGACTTGTCCTTACTCAAAAGAAAAACCTCTGCCCTATTTTATGATATCATCAACAATATGTCGGATATAGAGCTGGAACAAGGCACTGCCGATTTTAGATTAATGGATAGGAAAGTAGTTGATGCATTTAAATTGATTAGAGAAAACGATTTGTTTATTAGAGGGTTGGTGAAATGGATGGGCTTTAGTCAATCAGGTATTGTATATTATCCTGCGGCGCGTTTATCGGGCCAGTCTAAGTACACCATCAAAAAAATGGTGCGTTTTGCCTTACAGGGTATTACCTCCTTTAGCACCAAACCCTTGTACATGGCGGCTTACCTAGGATTTAGTTTTGCCTTTTTTTCTGTTCTATACATTCCTTATATCATTTATAGTTTTTATCAAGGCCATACAGTTTCTGGTTGGGCGTCTATTATTGCAGCCATTGCTTTTTTTGGGGGATTACAACTGATGATTCTTGGAATTATTGGCCTTTATTTGGGCAAGCTATTTATGCAAAGCAAGAGTAGACCGCATTATTTAATTAAGGAAACCAATATAGGGGCATGAAGCGGCAGGTTTATCTGAGTTTTGATGTTGAAGAATTTGATATGCCCTTAGAATATCAATTTGATTTATCGGTTGAAACACAAATGCATATTGGCCAATTGGGCCTTGATGCCATTCAACCCATTTTAGCTGACACCACCAGCACATTGTTTACCACCGCCAATTTTGCCAATCACTATCCAGCAGCCATCAAAGCCCTCTCTGCAAAACATGAGATTGCTTCACATACCTATTATCATACTGCCTATCAAACCGAAGACTTGTTGCGCTCAAGGCAAGCACTTGAAGCCATCATCCAACAACCTGTAACAGGTTTAAGAATGCCCAGAATGCGACCCGTATCAATGGCTGATGTGTCAGCAGCTGGTTATACTTATGATTCTTCCATCAACCCTACTTGGTTGCCTGGCAGATACAATAATTTTCATTTGCCAAGAACCATCTATCTAGAAGATGGCATGAAAAGAATTCCTGCATCGGTTAGCCCGGGCATAAGAATCCCGCTTTTCTGGCTAAGTTTTAAGAATATGCCCTATTGGTTGTATTTGCAATTGTGCCAACAAACCCTAGCCAAAGATGGCTATCTCTGTTTGTATTTCCATCCTTGGGAATTCACGCCAATTGAGTCATACGGCTTACCTGGCTATACCAGAAGATGGTGCGGTCCAACATTGGTTAACAGATTAATGAGACTGATCAAAGACTTATCCAAGGATGCCGATTTTGGTACCATGCAAACATTGGCCACATCCTTCCAACCTGCTGAATAATTTGCGTGAATAAAAAAGTATTTAGATATTTGTCTAAATATTGAATTAAAGTGCAACTTGTATTTAAAGCGTTGAACGATGTTACAAGAAGAGCCATCCTTGAACTATTAAAGGATCGCGATATGACGGCAGGTGATATTGCCGATCAGTTCAATATGACCAAGCCCAGCATATCCCATCATTTAGATTTATTGAAACAAGCTGGATTAGTGGAATCCATTAAAGAAGGGCAATACATCCATTATTCCATCAATACAACTGTCATGGATGAAATGCTGAAATGGATGATGCAGTTTAAACGAAAAAAATAAGGCCATGAAATCAACATCATTGAAAGAGTTTTTGGTGGTAAGCTGTTTAATTGGTTTGCCATTTATATATTTAGCCAGCATCTACGATGCACTGCCAGAAAGGGTTCCAACGCATTTTAATTATAAAGGCGAACCAGATGGCACGGGTGAAAAGTCTACTTTAATTGTGGTATCTATTTTCATGTCATTGGTATCCTTGTTCTCGTATTGGATCATTAAAAATGCCAATAAAATTGACCCAAAGAAAAATCCACAATCGCCCCAGCTCTTGCAAAAAATCGCCTACACCGTTTTGGTTTTTTTATGCGCCATTTTATTGGTAATCATTCAATCTGCTAAAGTCGGCAGCATGACATCCAATCATTTATTAATGCCCTTGATTGGTTTATTGTTTGCGGCATTGGGCAATTTCATGCACAGCATTAAACCCAATTACTTTATTGGCATGCGCTTACCTTGGACTTTAGAAGACCCTGAAAACTGGCGCAAAACCCACCAGATTGGGAGCAAACTTTGGATGATTGGGGGTTTACTCATTGCCGTGTTAACGCCTTTTTTACCCATGTCGGCTGGCTTTATTGCAGGCATGCTGATTTTAGCAGTCATGGTCATTTACCCGATTGTGTATTCATACAGATTATTTAAACAAACAAAAACAAATGGTCATGCGTAAATTCATTCTCAATTTCATTGTACTGCTTTGCGCTGGTTCAATCGGATTTGCACAAGACATCACTGGATCTTGGCAGGGCAATTTAAATGCCGGTGGTACCAATTTGCCACTTGTGTTTCATATCAAACAGCAAAACCAAGGATGGGTCACGGTTTTTGACAGCCCTGCGCAAAATGCATTTGGCTTAGCCACTGGTAAAACCATTTTCAATCAAGATAGCCTGATCATTACCATTCCTTTAATCAATGGCAGTTATACCGGTAAATGGAATGGTGCTGATCTCATTGAGGGCCTTTTTCAACAGGGAGATTTTAAAGCGCCAATGGTGCTAAAAAAATCAACCGCTCCAATCCCTCCGCCCAAACCTACCCCAGCCATCATTAGGCCGCAAACACCCAAACCACCATTTGATTATAGCAGTGAAGACCTGGTGTTCAGTAATGCCGATAACAGTGTGCAATTTGGTGCTACGCTTACATTGCCAAAAAATAAAACCAAGTTTCCTACAGTGATTTTAATTTCTGGTAGTGGCGCTCAGGATCGTGATGGCACCATGTTTAATCACAAAATTTATTGGGTATTGGCCGATCATTTAACCAAATCGGGCATTGGTGTATTAAGAATAGATGACAGAGGAACTGGGAAAACAAGTTTGGGGCCACATCCTGAATTACTGACCAGTAAAGACTTTGCCAATGATGTTTCGGCAGCCATTCAATTCCTCTTAACCAGAAAAGAAATTGATCCAAAAAAAATAGGATTGGTTGGTCATAGCGAAGGTGGCATGATTGCGCCAATGGTAGCAGCCAACAACCAACAAGTTGCATTTATTTGTTTGCTTGCGGGTCCTGGTATTGCAGGTGCTGATATCTGGAATTATCAAATGCGCAACAGTTTCATTCGACCCAATTTATCTGCAACGGATTATGCCATTGCTGCTGAATTGGTAAATGGTATGAATAATCAATTCAAATACAGTGCGGTGGCCGATTCTGTTAAAGCATCCATGAAACAGGTTTACCAACAATGGAAGCAACGTTATCCTTCAGTCATTGAATCAAATGTATTGGTGACCACAAATGTTGAGCCTTATTTGAATTTGGTCAATCAATATAAACAAGGGTTGAGTTGGTTACAATTTTTTGTGAACTATGAACCCAGCATCCATCTTTCAAAATTAGCCATTCCCATATTGGCGTTAAATGGTGCTGAAGACATTCAAGTGACTGCTGTTGACAATATCAATGGTATTCAAAAAGCAATAAAGCGTCGTCAACATCCGCAATCTAAACTACAGATATTGCCCGGGTTGAATCATTTGTTTCAAACTTGCAAAAGTCCTACACAACCGTATGGAGATATTGAAGAAAGTTTTTCTCCAAAAGCACTGGCCATTATTAGCGAATGGATTAATCAAATCAGTTCTAAGAAATGAATTATTTAGCGCATGCTTATTTATCGTTTGGTGATGCTGCTATTTTAACTGGCAATATGATCAGCGATTATATCAAGGGTAAAAAGCAATTTGATTATCCTGCTGCCATACAACAAGGCATTCAATTACACAGAGCCATTGATCAATTCACGGATGATCATGAAGCCACCAAAGCCATCAAACGATTGTTCTCCCCTTATGTGCGTTTGTATGCTGGCGCATTTGCAGATATTGTGTACGATCACTTTTTAGCATTAGACGAAAAAACGGCTGATGAGTGGTTAGTATTCTCTAGTCAAACCTATTTGCAGTTGAACGAATACAAGGATTGGTTTCCGCCCCCTTTTGCCAGATTATTTCCTTATATGACCCAACAAAATTGGCTGTACAATTATCGTTTTGAATGGGGGATTCAAAATAGTTTTAGGGGTTTGGAAAGAAGAGCCCAATATTTAGGCAATACCGATGCAATTTTTGCATGCTTTTTGAAGGAATATGACACAATCAAACAATTATCAGCCGTTTTCTTACCTGATGTAAAAAAATTTGCCTTTGGTCAATTTCAGGAAAGGTTACGTCAATAGCGGGGTATATTTGTAAAAATGATTCAAATGAAAAAAATCGGCTTTTTTTTAGCATTTGCATGCATGAGTTTAGGCGTTCTCGGTCAACAAAAGCCCACTGAATTAGACAAATCCCCCATGGATATGAGTTATTGGCCCGATAATTACCCATTACTCAAAATGAGCGGGAAAGCAAAAGACCAACCAATTGCAAGAGTGATTTATGGTCGCCCTGCAAAAAATAACAGAACCATTTTTGGTGGCATCATCAAATACAATGAACTCTGGCGTTTAGGAGCTAATGAAGCCACAGAATTAGAAGTATTTGTACCAGTCAAAATTGGCAATAAAATCATCAACAAGGGGCGGTATACCTTGTTTTGTGTGCCAACTGAAAACAAGTGGACCATGATTGTCAGCAAGGATAATTTTTGTTGGGGCAGCTTCACTTATGATACCAGAAAAGACCTTGCCCGAATAGACATTAAACCAGAAACAACCGATGAATCGGTTGAAATTTTTACACTCTTTTTTAAGGAAAGCGCCGGAAAAGCCAATCTGGTCATGCTTTGGGACAATCAACGTGCTGAATTACCCATGAGCTTGGTCAGTACAAAAAAATAATCTACTATGAAAACAGCTACAAAATACATTCACGCTGGTACTGAACCAGATCCATCAACTGGCGCCATTATGACGCCCATTTATCAAACCTCAACCTATGTTCAGGAAGCACCTGGCGTAAACAAAGGGTTTGAATATGCCAGAAGTCAAAATCCCACCAGAAAAGCATTAGAAGATGCATATGCTCAAATTGAAAATGGGCAATATGGTTTGGCATTTGGCAGTGGGGTTGCCGCAACGGATGCTGTCATCAAATTACTGAGTCCAGGGGATGAAGTCATTGCTGCCAATGATATGTACGGTGGTACTTATCGTTTGTTCTCTAAAGTGTTTGAAAAATTTGGTATTGTATTTACCTATGTTGATACCACCAATGTAGCCAATATTAAAGCGGCGGTTTCTGCAAAAACCAAATTGATCTGGATTGAAACGCCCACCAATCCACTCATGAATATTACCGATATTGAAGCAGTAGCAGCCATTGCCAAAGCCAATAATGTGCTGTTATGCGTAGACAATACATTTGCCTCTCCGTATTTACAAAATCCTTTAGACCTAGGTGCTGATATTGTGATGCATTCTGCAACCAAATATTTGGGTGGCCACAGTGATGTGATTCAAGGCGCTTTAATGATGAACAGTGCAGCATTAAGAGAGCAATTGTATTTTATTCAAAAGAGTTGTGGTGCCGTGCCTGGTCCTATGGATTGCTTCTTGGTATTAAGAGGCATCAAGACCTTGCATTTGCGCATGCAAAGACATTGCGAAAACGGTAGAATCATTGCGCATTGGTTAAGAAAACATCCAAAGGTTGGTAAAGTGTATTGGTGCGGATTTGAAGACCATCCCAATTATGCCATCGCCAGAAAACAAATGCGCGACTTTGGTGGCATGTTGTCTTTTGAACTAAAAGACGATAGTATGGATGCTGCAAAAAAAGTACTGTCTTCTACTAAATTATTTGCTTTAGCAGAAAGCTTAGGTGGCGTAGAAAGTTTGATTAATCATCCTGCTTCTATGACCCATGCATCTATACCAAGAGACAAAAGATTGGCGAATGGCTTAAGTGATACCTTAATCAGATTGAGTATTGGTGTGGAAGATGCAGATGATTTAATTAACGATTTAGACAATGCTTTAGCATAAATGAAAACAGTCAAGGGTATTTTATTTGGTTTGTTTTGCACCCTACAATGGGTGCAAGCGCAGGATCCTATTGCGGTGGCCATTCAATCGAAAGTTGACAGTGTGTTTAAATTAAACACTGTGCCAGGTATTTATATTGCCAGCTCTGTAAAAGGACAACGGCAATTTTTCAGTGCCGGAGTAGCGGACAAAAAAACCAATGAGCTTTTTACACCCACAACACAGTTTGAAATAGGGAGTATCAGTAAAACATTTACCGCTTTTATACTTGAATCGGTATTGCAAGCCAATCAAATAGCCGACACGAGTGTCATGGTGCAATTCTTGCCCGACAGTCTGCGCAACAATCGGCATATTTTACCCATTCAATTGGTGCATTTAATGAACCATACATCGGGCTTACCCAGATTACCAGAAAATATGGGCATTCCAAAAGATCGTTTGCAGCCTTATGCCGATTATGATTTAGAAAACCTGTATTTGTATTTAAGTAAAACAGAACCCAAAACATTTGGTAAAGTAGCTTATTCCAATTTAGGTGCAGGCCTGGCCGGTGTTATTGCACAAAATATCAGTGGCAAAAGCTATGAGAAATTATTAAACCAATACATCAATCAACCCTTTCAATTAAAGCATACGGGTATACAAGCGGCAAAAAAAATGCCCAAATCAATTGGGTATTTTGGAAATGAGCCCGCTGCTTATTGGGATATGAGTGTGTTGGCTGGTGCAGGTGGCATTAAATCGGATGCCACTGATTTGTTGCAATATCTTGAATACATGGCCACGCATCAAAACCAACCTGTGGTGGCATCTGTTTTAAGTAAAACCGCCAAACTGAATGCACAAGTAGCTATTGCAAAAGGCTGGCATACAATTGAGCAAGCTGGCAAAACGATGTTGTATTGGCATAATGGTGGCACTTATGGTTTCTCAACATTTGCAGCATTCAATCCAAGCAATCAACATTGCATTGTAGTGGTGATTAATGCATTCAGCAAAAATGATATTGCAGACAGATTGGGTATTGAAATCATGACCCGCTTATTAAATTAGTGGCATGGACGCCCCTCAGCAATTAACCGATTTTTTTAATAGAAAAGTCAATGAGTACAATCAGCCAAGCTTTATTGAGGCAGATCCAGTTTGCATTCCACATTTATTTACAACAAAACAAGACATTGAAATTGCAGGTTTTTTTGCAGCGATTTTTGCTTGGGGAAACAGAACCACCATTATCAATAAGTCGAAGGAATTGATGCAATTAATGCAGATGCAACCTCATGCGTTTTGTTTACATGCTTCAGTGAAAGAGTTAAAGGCATTGGAGCATTTTAAACACAGAACTTTTAATGCCACCGATCTTTTGTATTGCATTGATTTTTTCAAACAGCATTATCAACAACACGCATCTTTAGAATTGGCGTTTATGCCGAACAACCAATCGCCGGCTTCTATAAAAGAAGCTTTGACTTATTTTCACCATTATTTTTTTTCTCTTGAAGATGCTCCGTTAAGAACCCGCAAACATATTTCAACGCCTGAAAAAGGATCAAGTTGTAAAAGACTGAACATGTTTTTACGTTGGATGGTTAGAAAAGACAATAAAGGCGTAGACTTTGGCATATGGAAACATATCAGCCCCAGTCAATTGATTTGTCCAATTGATGTGCATGTTGCCAGGGTTGCCAAGCGTTTCAACCTGTTAGATCGAACCCAAACCGATTGGTTGGCCGCAGAAGAACTCACCAATTATTTGAAACAATTGGATCCCAAAGATCCTGCGAAATACGATTTTGCATTATTTGGATTAGGCGTGATTGAAAAATACTAAATTTAGATATGGCCGTTCCCATTTTAGATATCGCAGAAATTGAACAACTCAACAAAGCTGAACTAATAGCGGCCATCAATTGGTTAATCGTCAACGATTTTGAAAAACTAGTATTTGTACTTTATCGGATTGATGTAAACGAAGCAAAAATTAAAGCCTTGTTACACAAAACCAACACTGACTTTGCAGCAACCATTATTGCAGATGCCATTCTAGAAAGATTGGCGGAAAAAAAACGCTCTCGCGAAAAGTACAAACAAGATCCCCCTGAAGCCATAGACGAACGTTGGTAATCTTAATCAAGCATGTCATCAATCCGTTTAATGGCATAGCCTTGCTGCTTTAATAGCTGAATAATTGCTGGTAAAGCCTCATATAATTTCTCTTTTCTTCTGGGGTCTGTACCAACATGTATCAATAAAATATTGCCATTTAATTTTCCAGGCGCTAATGCACTTAATTGTTTTAAAATCACTGCATTGCTTTTGTATGCTTGCCCCATTTCTGGCCAAGTATAATCGGCATTGGTAAATGTACCTGGCGTAAAACTAAACAGATCCAATCCTTTCCAATTACACCATGTTGCAATGCTGTCATTCCACCATTCAAATGGAGGAATAAACAATGTCTGTTGTTGGGTATTGATGCCCAGTTGTTCCATGGCTTCAAAATTTTTATCCAAGTCGGTACTGAAAGAATCGTAACTAACCAGCAGCTTTTGTCGATTGGTCCAATCATTGTACAACAAATGTGCATCACTATGTGCCCCTAAATAATGATTGGCTTTTTGTAATGCCAAAATTGATGGTTGAAACAACTTGTTTCTGTAAAATCTACCAGTGAAAAAAAAGCCTGCTTGTACTTGTGCTTTTGCCAAAATATTTTGGATGGTGGTTAATCCTTCGCCATATTCATCTCCTGTAAACACCAATGATACTGCTGGCTCTGTTGGATGAACGGCTTTTATAATGGCGCCCATTTGCTTCACTGGAATGGATGTTGCAGGTTGTTGTTTACGAAGCTTTGGGTTCAATAAAGCTTGCGCATTGTGTTGTTGTGCTGCCAATAAATAAATCAAACTTGCTGTACCATCCATCGTGGGCTCATTGGTACTATAATCACCATAGTCGTCGTGGTAGACCGCTAAATCACTTTGAAATTGGGCATATTCATCGGGTTCGTTCAATTGAATGCCAATTAAATTTTTATAGATACTGGTATAAACAGGGCCATCCACTAATCCACCATTGATTGGATAATTGTTTAAATGCGTAAATGCAGCATGCGGATCAACTGGGGTATCACCCAATTTGGGTAAGCCATACACCATGCTTGTTCCCCATGGATTGCAACCCAATAACCAATCAATATTGGCTTGTTCTAATGCGCTATATGTTTGGTCGCCAGATAATTGCTGATACCATTTGCATTGAATGGCAAAAGCTGTCGTTAAATTATTGCTGCACCAAATAAATGGCACCCCTCTAAAAAAGGCATTCTGCTTGGCTTTTTGCCAGACTGCATCAATCCCCCGTTTATAAAAGCTAATAATGGTATCGCGTTGTTGCCCTTTTAATTGTTTGGCCAATTCATAATGACCAAGATTGATGAAAGGATACCATTGGTAATGATTGGCGGTATCCTTGCCTAACCAAGGCGTTACCGGTTCTTGTAAGGCATATTGATAGGCCATCGTCAATGGCAATTGTTGCGTCTTCGCCAACATAGCAGTAGAGAGTTCCATATCATCTACCCAATTATCTTCGGCATAGATATAAGGTGATCGAACAGATGCAGTTTGTGTTACACCTGGCTTTATCATAGCAAACTGATGCGCAGAATACGCTTTTTCTTCATACAATTTGGCAGTGGGTGTATGGGCAAATACTTCTGCTGCCAAAGCAAATGCAGCACTAAATTTTGCCGCAGTGGAACTGGTGCCAGTGGTATTGTTTAAAAATTTTCCGCGTTGTTGTGGCAAGCCATTGATGAAATACACAGGGCGCTCAAAACCTCTGCCATAATACGCGTCTTCTTTTGGCAATCGCATTTTAAGATGATCTCGATCATCTGCTAATTGATTAAACAGCCAATCTTTGCGAGGATGCATTTTCACCAACCAGTCTAAGCCCCACTTGGCTTCATCAACAATATCTGCGCGATTGTTTTTGCCTTTTAATCCGTTCCAATCGTATTTATCAGCAAATACTTGTGGGTAATCTCTATATGCAGCCAGTAAATGAAATGTAGCATTAGCGGTTGTAGTGCTGTATTGCAAATAATCACTGGCGTCGTGCCATCCACCCGTTGCATCAATGATGGTACTGTCTTTTAAACCCGCTGATGCCCCATACAATGTATAGCCATCGTGCGTATGGCAACTGTCATTAAGGAATGGATTATAGCCACTCCGCTGCTGACGCATGTATTGCAGGCAAAAGTCTGCTGACCCATCATACACGGTTGCATCAATTTTAAAAGAGGGTGATACAACTGTACCTGCTTTTAAATAATACAAACCTGGTTTGATAACCGCACTAAAATTTAATCGATAGGTATTGATAAATGGACCATAGCTTCCAAAATTTTTTCCAGCAGCAGTTTGCAACACCACTTTTTTTGTGCGCGCATTGATCAACTGAAAATAACGAATGCTTTCTTTGGATTTACTGGCATAAACGGCCACTTTGCTGCCATTGGGCAAATACCCTAATAAGTTAATTCTAATCCAACTACTATCTGCAGCCAATACGGAGCAAACCGTTGTTTGCAATAAGCAAGCCATGAATAGCCATCTTTTCATAATCGCAATTATGCTTTAAAGATACAGTCTCCTACAGGGTTTTTTAGCCTATTTTTGCAGCCAAAATAAGTTAACATGAAGCTTGTCTCATACTTAGTAGATGGTCACGATCAATTGGCGTTTTTAGTGGATGGTTTGTTGTTTGATTGCGACTTGATGCATCCAGAATTACCCAATAGCATGAATATGTTTTTGCAATATTGGGACGATATGTTCCCCATAGCCCAACAAACTGAAGCGGCTATTAAATCAGGAAGAGTCAGCAAGGATAGAGGCATTGCTTTTGATGCAGCAAATATATTGGCGCCTGTGCCTTTTCCAACTTCATGCAGAGATGGATACGCTTTTAGACAACATGTTGCCGCTGCCAGAAGAAATAGAAAAGTAGACATGATTCCAGAATTTGATCAATACCCTATTTTCTATTTTACCAATCACCACAGCATTCAAGGACCTGGCGAGATTGTGTGCATGCCCGATCATTTTGAAAAACTTGATTTTGAATTAGAAGCTGCCGTGGTCATTTGTAGAAATGGTAGAAATATTAGAGCTGAAGACGCCGACCAGTATATTGGTGGCCTAATGATCATGAACGATATGAGTGCAAGACGTTTGCAGATGGAAGAAATGTTGTTAAATCTGGGCCCTGCAAAAGGCAAAGATTTTTCAACGGTGATTGGGCCTTGCTTGGTGACTTTAGATGAATTAGAAGCATTTGAAATACCTGCAAAAGAAGGCCATACTGGTAAAAACTGGAACCTGCAAATGAAGTGCTGGGTCAATGGTGTTCAAGTAAGTGCTGGCAATGTTGGAGATATGGATTGGACCTTTGCTGAAATTATTGAACGTTGTTCTTATGGCGTAACCATTCAAGCAGGTGACGTGATTGGCAGCGGCACTGTAGGCACTGGTTGTTTTTTAGAACTCAATGGTACAGGTAAATTAAACGACCCTGCTTACCAAGAACAATGGTTGCAACCAGGTGATACTGTTGAAATGGAAATTGATGGCCTTGGAAAGTTGAGCAATACCATCGTAAAAGATGAAGACGATTTTTCCATTTTAGCTAAAAAGAAACTCTAAAGTCTTTGTATGAAAATAATTTTATCGGATTTACCCGTGATGCAAAAACAAGCATGGTTGCAACATGCCATTGCACCCAGACCAATTTGTTTTGCCAGCACCATTGACGCAGCTGGTCAAGTGAATTTAAGTCCGTTCAGTTTTTTCAATTTGTTTTCTTCTAATCCGCCAATTGTCATTTTCTCACCGGCCAGAAGAGGCCGTGACAACACGACCAAACACACTTTAGACAATGTATTGGCTGTACCAGAATGTGTCATCAATATAGTTGATTATGCAATGGTGCAACAAATGAGTTTGTCTAGTTGCGAATTTCCAAAAGGCGTGGATGAATTTATTAAAGCAGGATTTACCAAAGAACCTGCTTCAATGGTACAACCGCCCATGGTTAAAGAAGCCAAAATAAAATTAGAGTGTCGCATCAATGAAGTCAAAAGTTTGGGTGAGCAAGGTGGTGCTGGACAATTGGTGATTGCGGAAGTATTGTGCATGCATATTGATGATGCCATTTTAAATGCAGAAGGCACCATGATTGACCAAACCAAATTAGCACTGGTGGCCAGATTGGGTGGCGATTGGTATTGCAAAGTAGATGCCCATAATTTATTTAAAGTTGCCAAACCCAATACTGCATTGGGTATTGGCATAGACGCCATACCAGACAGCATCAAACAAAGTCGCATCCTCACTGGCAACCATTTAGGTCAACTGGGGAATGTGCATGAACTGCCATTGATTGACCCTGCTTTTCATGATGATCGTTTAAAAAACATCATTCAATATTTTTCGATCAATCCCAATGAAATGGAACAGGAATTGCACCAATATGCTGCAGAGCTATTGCAACAAGACAAAGTGTACGAAGCTTGGCAAATTTTATTGTCTGGTACTGTATAAGCGATATCAATTTTATTTAAGTGCCTTTATAAAACCCTTCATTTAAACCAAATTGTCTTTCAGGGGCATTGTCTTCTATCAAATGAAATTGATTGGGTGAAAGTCCGGTAAAATCTTTGTAGTCTTTTACCAAATGTTGATAATCGTGGTAGTTGCATTCTAAAGCAATGCTTAACCATTCCATATCTGGTGCAGTATTTTTTTGTCTAAAAGCATAATCAAACCGAATGATGCGCATGAAGAGTTTGGGGTTAACGCCAGTTCTTTCTTTAAATTTTCTTTCCAGTTGCCGAGGACTGTAACAAGCCGCTTTAGCAAGTTGATCTACACTAAATGGATTGGTTTGTTTTAATAAGGCTGCACAGGCCCAATCAATTGGCATAAATGATTGATTGGCTTTTGCCATCAATTGTCTGATAAACCGATTGCCAATATCCAACATGGCTTGATAATTGGGCGCTTCAAATAACTGTTCATTCACTTCATGCACTTGATTGCCAAAAAAAATAGACCCATCTAAATATTCATTGATCAGTTCATTGGAAGGAATGCCGGTTAACCGATAAATTGCCCCTGGCAAAAACACAATTTGAAACACCAAAAACCGATGCCCAATTAAGCGATTGGTAACCTCTGTAAATTGGCCATACAATACTACTGGCAAATGATTGATGACTTTTTTGGAATGAGCATATTCCACGGTTTCTCGATCGAAAGGATAAAATGCCAAACATTGCTCAGGTCTGGGAGGATAGGCTTTGATGGGTATGACTTCTGTTGGGGAAAATTCTAAATGAACAATCCGAAACAATTGTACAAAAGCTTGCACATCAGGCGCTGGCTTAAAATCCTTTAAAATCATGCTGTAGTCAATTTACAACTTAATTATAAACTAAGTGGTGGCCCTACCACTTTCATGCCATGAGCCGCATGTATTTTATTCATTTCCGCTTCGGTAGGTCTGGTGGTCATGGCATTCATTACACTAAAAAACTCTTCCATTTTGCCCGCCGGTTGCAACATATAAATCATGCGGCCATAATCGGTAAGCTGAATCCAAGTATGCGGCACTTGCCTAGGCAAGAAAATGGTTTGACCTGCATGCAATTCATGGGTATCATTACCCACTACAAAACGATAACTGCCTTCTACAATGGTAAATATTTCGTCCTGCTCTAAATGCACATGCAACATTGGCCCTACTTTAGCAGTGCCTACATAATCAAATACCGACAACTGTCCATTGGTATCTTTCGAGGAAATCTTTAAATCGTTGGGATGTACTCCCAAAAATTTAACCACTTCTCCAAACCTAGATTTTCCTGCATCTACAATAAATGGTTTAGTGGTTTTAGTACCCTTTTTTTGAGCCACTAATTGACCCATGATGGCTACTGAAGGTATCAGCATGGCTGTTTTTGTAAAAAATTCTTTGCGTTGCATAGGTTATATATTTAACCTAAAACTGCAACGATTCAACCGATGCTTAGTGGTAAAAAAACGACATTTTTACAAATCACCTAATTGAGGGCGCATCACAATATCTTCTACAACAGCCATTGGCGATAATTTGGCTGCTGCCAATACCATATTGGCAATATCTGCAGCTTCCATGATTCTATTGGGGTCTATATCAAATCCATCCCAACTGGCGCTCAGTGTAGCCCCTGGCATCACTGCGGTGACTTTAATCCCTTTAGGTTTTAATTCTTCTCTCAGATTTTTACTAAAGCCCAATAATGCAAATTTTGAAATACTGTAACTGCCGCCATTGGCATAAGCATTGAGTGAAGCAATGGAACAAATATTGAAAATATGTCCGGCCTGCTTTTCTAACATCGCTGGTAAAACTGCCCTTGTTAAATGATAAGCACTGTACAAATTGGTTTGAATCATTTGTTCTAAAATACCTGGCGCTTCATCATGAATACTGCCTGGTAAAAACTGTCCAGCATTATTCACCAATACATCTGGTGTGCCGTGTGCTAAACACCATTGTGCAAATGATGCGATGTCTGATGGATCAGACATGTCTACCACTTTTCCCTTGATGGTACTTGTTGGATAGGCCGTGTGCAAAGCATTCACCGCATCATACAAGGATTTTTCTCCTCTACTACAAATCAATACTGTATTCCCTTCTTCTGCAAACTTTTCTGCGATGGCTTTTCCAATGCCTTTTGAAGCGCCTGTAACAATTATATTCATCTAATAAAGTTACTAACTTTACGGGATGCAATACCGCCACTTATTTTTTGATCTTGACCATACCCTTTGGGATTTTGACACCAATTCAAAAGAAGCCCTTAAAGACATTTACCAGCATCACCAATTAGAACAAAGAGGTATTGATCAGTTCAATCATTTTTTTGAACGTTACAGTTTCCACAATCATTTGCTTTGGGAACGTTATGCTAAGGGGCAAATTAAACAAGATGAACTTCGTTGGAAGCGGATGTATTTGGCCATGTTAGATTTTAAATTAGCTGATGAATCATTAGCCAGAAATATGGGAATGGATTTTTTAGACATCTTGCCCAATAAAAACAAACTCTTCCCTTACACGCATGAAATTTTAACCTATCTAAAAGAAAAAGGTTACATACTTCATTTGATTACCAATGGATTTGAACAAGTGCAACAACACAAACTCAATAAAAGCAATATTGGTCAGTACTTTAATGAATTGATTACCTCAGAAGTGAGTAATAGCCTGAAACCGAATAAAGAAATATTTGACTACGCATTAAATAAAACTGGTGCCAATGTTCAAAACAGCATGATGATTGGCGATAATTTAGAAGCAGATATTCAAGGTGGCATCAATGCTGGTATGGATACCGTTTTTGTGAATCATATTTTGGCTACACCCCATATTCAACCGACTTATACCATTGTGCATTTAAAGGAATTGGAAACCATTCTGTAGACAATAAAAAACCCGTACTGATTGGGTGCAGTACGGGTATGTAACAATTGGGGGGATTGATTATGCTTTTTTAGTAGTTGTTGTTTTTTTAGCCGCATCTTTTTTGCAGCAGTCTTTCATGTCTTTACCTTTCATATCACATTTCATTTCTTTACCGTCTTTAGCACACTCTTTGCCTTTTGCACATTTTTTGCCATCACCATAAGCAAATGCAACACCAGTCATTAAGCATACAGCTGTTGCGAATAAGAAGATCTTTTTCATATGATTTGATTTAATTTATATTTAAAAATACGTTTTTTGTTCAAGTAATCAGTAGAATTCATGTTAAATTCTTAACTAGCTGATCACCAAGTAGCTAAAACGGTCACTCCCCCTTTTACCACCTGATTTAATTCTACATTCACTTTAGTGCCTACTGGTAATAAGACATCTACCCGGCTACCAAATTTAATAAAGCCATATTCATCGCACTGCGTTGCTTTTTGGCCTACGGTTGCATAATTACAAATTCTTTTGGCCAAGGCACCGGCAATCTGCTTAAACAATATTTCACCATACTGATTTTTAACCGCCACACTCCAACGTTCGTTTTCGGTTGAAGACTTTGGATGCCATGCTACCAAGTATTTGCCTTTGTGGTATTGATTATAAGTGATGTCTCCACTCATGGGATATCTGTTCACGTGCACATTTGCTGGGCTCATGAAAATGCTCACTTGAATACGCCTGTCTTTAAAATATTCTACATCGGTTATTTCTTCAATCACCACCACTTTTCCATCTGCAGGACAAATGATTTGTTGGTCATTAATGGTATGAACCCGATTGGGTATTCTAAAAAATGAAATGATAAACAAAAACAGCGCGAGTGTCAGCACAAATAACCCCATTGCAATGGTTGGAAATTCAGCACTCAAAAAACTAAATGAGATGAGATTAATTCCTCCGAACAGCAATGCTGTTATGGCAATGGTTTTGTATCCTTCCCGATGTATGGTCATAAACTAAATAAATTAAAGTGCAAATGTAGGGTTGGATTGAGATACTCTTAGAAAAAAAGAAATAAAACAAGCCATACAGCCGGAATGGCTATCAGCAGCGAGTCGAATCGATCTAAAAATCCACCATGCCCTGGCATAAAATGACCACTGTCTTTTACACCCGCTGTACGTTTGATTTTGCTTTCTAGCAAATCGCCCAATGTGCCAGCTATAGCTGCAGTAAAAGATATAGCCAATAGTGGTAACAACGCTAACTGCCAAATGAAGTGACCGCCGACTGTTACAACAATGACGGCGAGTACAATCCCTCCATAAGTGCCCTCTTTGGTTTTCTTGGGACTAATTGGACTCAATGGCGTTTTACCAATGACGGATCCAACCAAATAAGCCATGGTATCATTGATCCAGATTGACGAGATAATCACCATTGGCAATACCCAATCGGGTCCTTTAAAAAATTGGATGCTGTGATCGTACAAATCAATCATCATAGCAGATGGAATGGTAATATACAATACCCCCAATGCTGCATACAAATTCACCGGATAGCCTAGTTTGGGTCTGAAGAAAAAAATGGTGATCAATAAAACAATAATCAGCAAATACACAATGAATGAAGCCCAGGTCCATAAGGGTAAGCTCTGGTACAATGTACCCTTTCCCGCTATGATGAGCATCACCCAAAAACTGCCCAAGATATTTTGTGATTTATAGATAATGGGTGCTTGCGCATAAGTGGCATTGATCTTCCCCATTAACAAATGAAATTCTACCAAACAGCCTACCATGATGATGGTAAACAAAATCAAAAAGCTCCATTGATTGTAAAACAATCCAAACAACATGACCATCACAAATACAACCGCTGTGATGGCTCTGGTTCTTAATGTTTCAAGATTTAATGCCATAGTTGCACGAAGATAAGATTACTGTTGCTACTGGCTGAAAGTCTGTTGTATCAATTGTATGGCCGTATCTTTTAAATGAAATGGCACAAAAATGTCGATTTCTCCAAACACTGGGTAACTGCTGTCTTGTTTATTCAATTGCTGAACTGGTATTTGATTTTCAGACAACATACCCTGCACAATACTGGCTTCTGCCAAACTTTTGGTTGCAAAAACTTTAGTCCATTGATTCATTGTCTAAAGTTACAGCCTGCGCAGCTAAGCGTTGGCGACTTTCTTTTGTTAAGTAAATGAATGCTGGAATAACAATGAGCAATCCAAAAATACCATACCAAATAGGCATTGATTCTTCCATTGCTTCTTTAATGGGTTTACCCATTTGGTTGTAGACATACAGCTGTATGACCACTACTGCATTGTTTAAAAAGTGCATCAATATGGCCAACCACAGATTATTGGTTAAATAGTAAATTAATCCAAGTACGATTCCCAAGGCCAATCTTGGTAAAAACCCAAAATAAGACCCATGAATGGCACTGAAAAGAATGGATGCAATAATAATGCTGATGGCAGCATGTTTGGTTAATCCAAATAATATTCTTTGAAGCCCTGCTCTAAACAATACTTCTTCAAAAATGGCCGGTGCCACTGCAATTACCAATAACCCTATGAATAAATCACTCAGCTGTTTCATATTCGCCATGGCCAACATGGTTTTTTGATATGATGCTTCTAATTTTCTGGCTTCTGCTAAAAACGAAGCAGGCATTGGAATCATTTCATTGATGGCAGCAAATGAACCATTTAAAAACAATGCGCCAAACGAAATGGCCCCCACTATAGCAACCTGTTTAATGGAGATGGCTGTTTTAAATCCTAACGCTGAAAAGGACTTTTTATAGGAGATGGCTGCAACGACCCATGCCGGTATAAAAAAAGATACAAAAGCAAAAAGCGTGTTGGCAATGCGGGAAAACTGTACATTTTCAGGTTTGATCAGCGCATCTGCTATTTTTGAACTAGGCACTTTCAGTATATCGGCTGCAACCCAACCTAATAACAGGGCCCCAATGATAAAGCTCGCGCCGGTGAATCCCAAAAGCATAGCAAATTGGCTGGTATAGGGAACAACTGGTTTCTGATTCATTAAATTGACTAATAAGGTTGTAAATTTGCAATTCCTTTTATTGGCTGCAAAGCTTAAAATGATAAAAGGTAGCTTATTGCAATATGGTAAAAATAGATCAAATAGTCCTACCTGAGTTTCCTTTATTACTGGCCCCAATGGAAGACGTCAGCGATCCCCCATTCAGAGCCGTGTGTAAAGACAATGGGGCAGACTTGATGTATACCGAATTTATCAGTAGTGAAGGTTTGATTAGAGATGCCATCAAAAGCAGACAAAAACTAGACATTTTTGAATATGAGCGGCCGGTTGGTATCCAAATTTTTGGTGGGGACGAGGAAGCTTTGTCGTTAAGTGCAAAGATTGTAGAAACGGTGAACCCCGATTTATTAGACATCAATTTTGGTTGCCCGGTTAAAAAAGTAGCTTTAAAAGGTGCTGGTGCTGGGGTGCTTAAAGACATTGACTTGATGGTTCGCTTAACAGAAGCTACGGTAAAAAGTACCAAATTGCCTGTGACGGTTAAAACCAGACTAGGCTGGGATGATCAAACCAAAAATATTGAAGAGGTTGCGGAAAGATTGCAAGATGTTGGCATCAAAGCCTTGGCCATACATGGCAGAACCAGGGCTCAAATGTATAAAGGTGAAGCCGATTGGACCTTAATTGCCAAGGTTAAAAATAACCCGAGAATCAAGATCCCTATTTTTGGCAACGGCGATATTGATAGCCCGCAAAAAGCAAAACTCTATAAAGAACGTTACGGTGTTGATGGCATTATGATTGGTAGAGCAGCCATAGGCTATCCTTGGATTTTTAGAGAAATCAAGCACTATTTGGCAACCGGGGAAATATTGCCGGCTCCAACTTTAGCCGAAAGAGTGGCTGTTTGCAAAAAACATTTGCGCAAATCTGTTGAATGGAAAGGACCTAAAGTGGGCATTTTTGAAATGCGCAGACACTATACCAATTATTTAAAAGGGTTGCCTGGCATCAAAGATTACAGAGCGCGATTGGTCACATTAATGGAGCCTGCTGAAATTGAGTCAGTTTTAGATGAAGTCACTGCAAACTACGAAGGCTATGAGTTTGAACGCATGCCGATTGAATTAATTGACTACCACCAAAAATGTCCGATTAATTAATGGGAATATCATTCGGTTCAACCCATTGTGAGTAATAGCCATCTAATACCCCGTTTTCATTGATCAGATATTTTGAAAAATTCCAATCGGGTTGTTTACTGCACCATCCATTTTTTGCCGCATCAGTTAACCATTGATACACTGGTTGTTGATTGGCTCCCTTGATGACCTGCCCTTTTTTCATCAGTTGAAAAGTCACACCAAAATTTAGTTTACAGAAAGCAGCGATGTCTTCGTCGGATTTTTTTTCTTGTTCTTTAAAATCGTTTGCCGGAAACCCAATAACCACAAGGGATTCACCATATTGTTGGTGCAACTTTTCTAACGCATCATATTGACCAGTGTACCCACAATCACTGGCAGTATTCACCAGCAACACTTTCTTGCCTTTTAATGTGTTGAAATGAAGCGTATCGCCATTGTTTTTGATGGCTGATAAATCATAAAAAGAAGTATTGGGCTTCACCGCTTTATCATTCATCAGCATGCTTTTTTTTGATTGGCCAGTTAACTTGCCTACAAACATGATCAGCGGATATGCTGCTTTTAAAAAAGATTGTTTCCAAGTCATATCAGGTTTTTTTATCAGCAGGCCAGCAACCACCAACACTGCCATCAATATCAAAAGTATTCGCTTCATATACGTTTATTCAAAAGAAAAAGTTGTGTTGGTTAACCCACCAACCATTTTAATAGGTTCAATTTACCCGTAAACGGTGGATACTTTAATGCAGGATCAAACCAAGTAGGTGTTTTCATCACAGCTTTTTTATGACTGAATGTGTCAAAACTGTATTTGCCATGATACGCACCAGTTCCGCTGAAACCTCTTCCACCAAAAGGCAAATGAGGATTGGTCAAATGAAGGGTAGCTGTATTTACACAGGCACCACCAGCAGGTACCGCTTCCAGCCAAGCTTTTTCTTTTGCGGAGCTTCCAGTGAAAACATAAAAAGCCAATGGGTTTGGATTTTTTGCAATAATGGCTTTGGCTTCATCCATCGTGTTAAAACTAAGGATGGGTAAAATAGGACCAAAGATTTCGTCGCGCATAATATTGGCATCTATTGAAACCCCATCTAGAATAGTGGGTTCAATATACAGTGTAGCCGCATCATAATTGCCCCCATATACAATAGTGCCATCCGACAAATATTGTACAATTCGATTGAATTGTTTTTCATTAATGATTCTGCCATACCCAGCTTCATTTGCAGCTTGTTGGCCATAAAATTGTGGGACCACTTTTTTAAGCGCGTCAATGAATTGAACACGCTTTGATTCGTGCACCAATACATAATCTGGTGCCACGCACATTTGTCCTGCATTAGAATATTTAGGCATGGCAATACGCTTAGCGGCTACCATAATATTTGCGTCTGACTCAACCACACAAGGACTTTTACCACCCAGCTCTAATGTAACAGGCACCAATTTTTCAGCAGCCATTTTATATATGATCTTACCAACGCTTGTACTACCCGTATAAAACACATGGTCAAAAGTAAAATGGTTCATCATGGCAGGAATAACAGTGGCCCCATCACCAGGAACATACAATACTTGTTCAGGTGGAAATACAGCCGTGATGATTTTTTCCATAATGGCCGCAGTGGCGGGAGCAAACTCGCTGGGTTTTAATACAACCGTGTTCCCAGCTGCAAGGGCGCCCAATAAAGGGGTAAACAATAATTGAAAAGGATAATTCCATGGACCAATAATTAAGACCACACCCAAGGGCTCGCGCATTACTGAAGAACTGGATGGAAGATTCAACAAATTGGTTGGCACAGCTTCAGGCGCCATCCAAGATTTTAAATTGGCCAAAGTATCTTTTAATTCAGCCATAAAAAATCCATTCTCAGTTACCCAACACTCTTCTTTGCTCTTATGCAAGTCTGCATACAAAGCATCGTAAATGGCCGATTCGTGTTCAGCAACGGCTTGTTTTAAAGCAAGCAATTGTTGCTTCCGAAATGCATAAGGTCTGGTTGCACCCGATTCAAAAAAACGGCGTTGTTGTTGAAGTTGATCTATAAGCGCTTGCATTCATCAATTATTTAGATGAACAAGTTAGTTAAATCATTATATTCATACCTATAATTGATCCATATGAACAAGAAAAAAAATCCGGAAAATCAATCCAATGCCGGATCATCCAGGAGATCCTTTCTCCGTAACGCGGGCCTTGCTGCAGCAGGGTTTTACATTGTTCCTCGTCATGTATTAGGACGTGGGTTCGTTGCACCTAGTGATAAACTCCAAATTGCCGGAATTGGTGCAGGCGGCAAGGGAGAAAGTGATTTATGGAGTTTTTACAATAGTGGCAAAGCCGATATTGCTTTTTTGTGTGATGTAGATGATCGACAATCCAAGAAAAGTAGAGAGCGTTATCCCAAAGCCAAGTACTACAAAGACTATAGAGAAATGCTCGACAAAGAGCACAAATATTTTGATGCAGTATCGGTATCAACACCGGATCATATGCATGCCATACAAGGCTTGGCAGCTATGCAATTGAACAAACATGTTTACATTCAAAAACCATTGTCGCATAATATTTCTGAAGCCAGAACCTTAACTGAAGCGGCACATAAATACAAAGTGGTCACCCAAATGGGTAACCAAGGTGCCAGTGGCGATGGTGTAAGAAAATTAATAGACTGGTATAATGCTGGCTTAATTGGAGATGTACATACCATTTATTGTTATACCGATCGACCAGTATGGCCTCAAGGTGTAGGTTGGCCAACCACAAAAGGCACTGTTCCAGAAGGCCTAGATTGGAACCTTTGGCAAGGGGTTGCTCCAAATAAAGACTATGTAGATGGCTTATTACCATTTAACTGGAGAGGCTGGTGGGATTACGGTACCGGCGCATTAGGCGATATGGCTTGTCATATCATGGCACCAGCATTTGCTGTATTAGGATTGGGCTACCCTGTTTCTGCTGAATGCAGCGTGGCAACCAGATATCTTCAACCATGGACCCGTGCTTATTATCCAGAAAGTTGCCCAACTGCATCACATATTATTTTAACCTTCAAAGGACAAAACGGAAAGCCAGATGTAAAACTACATTGGATGGATGGTGGCATACAACCCGCACGTCCAGAAGAATTAGGACCTAATGAAATGATGGGCGATGGCGGTAACGGCGCCATTTTTGAAGGCACGAAGGGCAAAATGATTTGTGGCACTTATGGTGCATTGCCTAATTTATTACCAACCAGCAAAAGCAAAGAATACGACGGTGTTCCGCAAACCATTAAGCGTGTACCCAAGGGCGATAATGGCCACTACGCAGCATGGGTAGAAGCTGCTATTGCAGGATATGGTTCAGCAGCTGCCAAAGAATTGAGTTCAAATTTTGACATCGCTGGACCTTTAACTGAAAGTGTATTGATGGGTAACTTAGCCATCCGCAGTTTTGATATTCAAAAGAAAGCCTCTAATGGAAGAGTGACTTACCCAGGTAGAAATATCAAGTTATTATGGGATGGACCCAATATGAAAATCACCAACTTTGATGAAGCCAATCAGTTCGTGAAAAAGGAATACAGAAGTTTCTAATAATCGTATACCTAACAAGCATAAACCCACTTTGTACTTTAACAAAGTGGGTTTATAATTTTATATCATGAGGGAAAAATTAAGCGCAAAAAAATTGCAACTGTATTGGATTTTCTTGGCTTGTATGGTTTTACTCAGCAGTGGTTGTGGGCAAGCCATCTATCAATTATCTGGAGCCAAAACAGCCAAAGTAGAAAACATTGCTACAATTGAAAAATTTATCCAACAACAACAAATTCATTTTGGTCCACATTGGTATTATCCCAAACTTCCTTTTGATACATTAATCAATAAGTTCCCAAGTGAATTCACTTACAACCAATTTTTTGACGAGTCCGGTGTAGAGTGGCAAGCAAAAGATGGAGACCAAGATCCCTTTCGTTTTTTACACCATGCTAAAAACAACGACTCACTAAAACAATATTATACACCTGTGGAACAAACCACAACCGCTTTAACCACCAAATTAAATAGCATTCATTCTTTCATAGGCGCACCATTTCAGCCAGAGGAATTTAAAAAAGCCAAATTCACCATCTTATTTCCTTGGAATACATATTTATACAAAGCCCTTTACAAATGGGACTTAACAGAAATAGAAAAAATCTTAAAGAATTACCCAGAAAAAGTGAATCTGCATTTAATCAATTATGATTTTAACCAAACTTGGGGCTTACCATTAGGTGCTAAAATACCAGTAAAAAAACGCTTCAATAAAGCCGATCGATCTCTTGAAGCCACTTATAATGTTTTACCGCTCCTACGAAAAAAGGGCTAGCATTTTCATGCTAACCCTTTTTGTAATATGGTGCTTTGCAGCAGTAAAAATTAAATCGAGAAATCTTTCATGTAAGCCGCATTTTTTTCAGCACTTTCTAATGGATTGGTGCCTGTGAAAGCTTCTTGCTCAACAATATGATGTTGCATTCCATGTTTTTTTAACTGGCCTAAGATCTTTTTGAAATCAATATTGCCTTTACCAATTTGACAAGACTCAATCCCTTTGGCTGTTTTGGTTTGGTCTTTTACATGACAAAGTCTAAAGCGATTGGGATATTTCTTAGCCCAAGCAATTGGATCTTCATTGGCAGCTACTACCCAATAAATATCCATTTCAAAATCTACAAGACCGGCATCTGTTCCTTCCATCATGACGGTTTGTGGCACTTGCCCATCAATCACTTTAAATGAATAATCGTGATTGTGATAGGCGAAACGAATGCCGTTTTTATTGCAAATTGCGCCGCTCTTATTAAACTCATCGTTGAAGCGTTTGAAATCGTCAATTGATTTTTGTGCGCCTTTATAAGGACAGATTAAATACTTAACACCCACTTCAGCAGCTTCAGCAGCTTTGCGTTCAAAGTCTACAGTGTTATTGCAGTGAGAAGATACTAGGCTCATACCTAAATCATCCATGTATTTTTTAAACTCTGTATTCTTCCAACCCCAGAAAAAACCTTTGGGTCCTTCAAAGCTTTCAATTTGTTTGTAGCCATAAGAAGACAATTTTGCTAAAGTGCCTTTGGCATCTTTCATCATGTCTTCTTTCACGGTCCATAATTGCAAACCAAATGCAGGCAATTTTTTGGTTTCTCCAAAATTGGCCAAGAAATTAGATTGACCAGCAAATGGTAAACTTAACCCTGCAGCAGCCAAGCCGGCTGTTTTTAAAAAGTCTCTTCTATTGTTACGCATACAAATATTTTAGTTGTCAATAAAGCTGATAGAAACAAATCCTATGCCAGTAGGCCATACTACTAGGTTGCCCAAGCTTTATCGCCTTTTTTATAATCAACACATCCTTCAAACTTACCTGGTACAGCCACATAACGCAATACTTTGGTAGCGCCCACTTCAGAAGTGAAGAAACCCCATAAGGTTAATTCTTTCATCATGCGGAAATAATGTGGCATCTCTTCAGGCTTTTTCTTTTCCTGAAAAGCTTTGGCTTCCGCATCTAATTCTATTAAGAGCTTGGTGCGTTCTTCAGGACTGGCTTCCATAAAGGATTTGCCGATTTTAGCTTTGGCATCTTTAAACTGAAGTGCAGCCATACCTTCCATGAATACTTTGGCTTCTTCAGGCTTGTAGCAATCTTTTACAATAACCGTCATAAACTCACCTACATTGGCTTCTTTGGCCCCAGGTGTATTGGTTTTTGGCAATATGGTTTCAGCTACTTCATTTAAAAAAGCAATGTCTTCTGGCGTAAAAGCAACCGCACCACCTGCCGTTGATTTACAACCAGACAAAAATGCTTGAGAACCCAAGATGGTGCCTCCCAATAAAAGGGCAACGCTGGATAATGCTTCTCTTCTATTCATCATGATTAATGCATTTAATGATTTATAAATTTCCTTTTTTCAATTCGCTCACAGCATAGTCGGCTGCTCTTGCGGTGAAAGCCATATAGGTCAATGATGGATTAACACAGGCTGATGATGTCATGAACGATCCGTCGGTTACAAATACATTGGGGGCATCCCAGATTTGGTTGTATTTATTTACCACAGATGTTTTTGGATCAGCACCCATTCTGGCAGTACCCATTTCATGAATACCACGTCCGAGTACACCATTTGCATCATACCCCTTTACATCTTTAACCCCAGCATTGGTAAGCATTTCAATGGCATCGGCTTGCATGTCTTTGCGCATTTTAAGCTCATTCTCTTTTAACTCGGCGTCTATCTTCAAAACATTCAAACCCCATTTGTCTTTTACTGTTTTGTCTAGTGTGGCAAAGTTTTTATGATCAGGTAACACTTCCCCGAAGCCCATCATACCCATACTCCAACCACCTGGTTCAGAAATGGCTTCTTTAAAGTCTGCACCAATAGTAAACTCAGCCACATTACTGCCCCAGCCACCTCTGCTGCCGCCGCCTTGGTAACCAAAGCCTCTTAAATAGTCACGCTTATCGCTGCCAACATTCTGATAGCGCGGAATATAAATACCATTGGCTCTTCTACCAAATGTGTATTTGTCTTCATAGCCTTCCACTTTACCTCCAGCACCAACGCCTAAATGGTGGTCCATAATATTATGGCCCAATTCACCACTGCTGCTGCCCAATCCACCTTCCCAAACATCTGTGGCAGAATTCATCAAGATCCATGCAGAATTAAGTGAAGACGCATTTAAGAAAATGATTTTAGCCTTGTATTCATAAGTCTTATTGGTTTCAGCATCTAATACTTCAACCCCTGTGGCTTTTTTAGAATCTTTATCGTACAATATTTTTGTAACAATGCTCCAAGGTCTTAAAGTAAGGTTTCCTGTTTTCATTGCTGCAGGTAAGGTAGAACTCTGTGTGCTGAAATAAGCACCGAACGGACATCCTAACCAACATTTATTTCTGAACTGACAAGCAGATCTGCCTTCTAGCTCTTTGGTCAAATTGGCCGTACGACCAATGATCATCGCGCGTTGACCTTTATAGTATTCTTTTAAACGCTTGGCAACATCTTTTTCAACACAGGTCATTTCCATCGGTGGTAAAAACTGACCGTCAGGTAATACATCAAGTCCATCTCTATTTCCACTGATTCCTGCAAATGTTTCTACATAATCATACCAAGGGGCAATGTCTTTATAACGAACTGGCCAATCAACCGCAATCCCGTCTTTGGCATTGGCTTCAAAATCTAAATCGCTCCAACGGTAACTTTGGCGACCCCATAACAAAGAGCGTCCACCTACATGGTAGCCTCTGAACCAATCATAACGTTTCACTTCAACATAAGGGCTCTCTGTATCCTTCACCCACATGCCATAGGTTTGTTCGTTTAAAGGATAGTCACGATCTAATACAGGATTCTGGGCAATCATTTCCTGCGTCTTTCTTCCGTGGTGCGGATAATCCCAGGCTTCTTTATTGGCATTCACGTAATCCTTTACGTGTTCAATGTTACGGCCTCTTTCGAGCATTAATACCTTTAAGCCTTTTTCTGTAAGCTCTTTAGCAGCCCAGCCGCCGCTGATGCCAGAGCCTATCACAATCGCGTCAAAATTTTGTTCAGCCATGTTAGAGGTTTAAGCGTTGTTAGATGATGATATAAAAAATTAAATGTCGCAGATTTCAATTGCTTTTTTAAGTGAGCCAATTTTATCCTTTGATACCGGTATAAATTCTTGTGCTACATAGCCTTTATAACCAGTCGCCACAATGGCTTTCATAATTGCAGGGTAATACAATTCTTGGGTCTCATCAATCTCGTGTCTGCCAGGTACGCCTGCTGTATGATAATGGCCAATATATGCCGCGTTGTTCGTTAATGTTCTAATGACATCTCCCTCATTAATTTGCATATGGTAAATATCATAGAGTAACTTGAAGTGCTCAGACCCAATGGCTTTGCAAAGTTCAACACCCCATTTAGTGGTGTCACACATATAATCTTTATGATCTACTTTGCTGTTAAAGAGTTCCATAATAATAACCACCCCTTTTTTTTCAGCTAAAGCCATGATTTTTTTTAATCCGTCCGCAGCATGCTTTAAGCCAACCATATCGTCCATCCCATTGCGGTTGCCACTAAAACAAATCAGGTTTTTGTATCCCGCATCTGCTACTAAATTGATATGCTCGGTGTAATTTTTAAT
>JAIXYL010000163.1 GCA_027490265.1 Sediminibacterium sp. | reverse complement strand
GTCCACTTGTTAATTGAAGACATTACCAATTATTTTTTTTTTTTAATTCGGTTATATGTGCAGTATGATGTTTGCCGTGCCAAGCATACATACCCAGTAAATGCCAAAGGCTCATTTGTTTGTTGCTGCCAGGATGATAAATGGTTCTTTCCCATTGCGCAGCACTGATATCTTTGATGGCAAAATACCACCTTGTATGTAAAGCATGCAATAAAGTAATCGACAGATTGATTGGCAATGTCACTACATCACTCAATTGGGTCCAAGCATTTTCATCGTATGGCTTGATGGTAGGATTGTCTTCTGTTAATCCTAATTTAAATCTACAATAGGCATTCATATGACTATCTGCTACATGATGCACCACTTGATGAATGGTCCAGCCATCTTTTCGATAAGGTGTATGCAATTGCGCTTCGTCTAAGTTAAGTACGGCCCTTTCTAATTCTTCTGGTAAAAATTGAATATCTGCCAACCAAGCTTCTTTCAGTGTTTCTGAAAAAGGTTGCGGAGTAAAGGTACCGATGGGATATTGTTCGTTTTGCATATTTCTAATTATCAGCTCTTAACTCATGTCCTGTTAAGTGAATGAAAACATCTTCTAAGTTGGCATTCTTTACTTGCTTAGGTCTTTCAAATCCACTGGCCACCAATTCATCAATTAATTTATCTGGTGAATCCAGTGCAATGACTTTACCACTGTCAATAATGGCCACCCGATCGCAGAGTACTTCTGCTTCATCCATATAGTGGGTGGTAATGATAACAGTGGTGCCTTTTGCCCTTATATCTTTGATTAAGTCCCATAAATTTCTTCTGGCTTGTGGATCAAGACCAGTGGTTGGTTCATCTAAAAAAATGATTTTGGGATGATTAATTAATGTGGTAGCAATAGAAAATCTTTGTTTTTGTCCACCACTCAATTCTTTGAACTTGGCTTTGGATTTGTCTTCTAGATTGACTGTTTTCAACAAAGCAATGGGGTCAGTTGGCTGATTGTACAATCCTGCAAACATGCTGATTAATTCAGTAAGATTCAAATTGGGATAGTATCCCGAAGTTTGAAGCTGAACGCCAATCATTTTTTTTATCTCGTTAGGATCTGTATCTAAATCAACACCACCAACTGTTACAAATCCACTTGTTTTTTCACGGAGAGTTTCTATAATTTCAAGCGTGGTGGATTTTCCTGCCCCGTTTGGTCCTAGCAAGCCAAAAATCTCGCCTTCATTCACATCAAAACTGATGCCCTTAACTGCATGAAAAGACCCATACTTTTTATGCAAATCTTTTACGCTAATGATGATATTTCCCATAATTAAAATTTGTATACTACCCCAACTGATTGTTGACCCAAGCCTAAAGAAACAGTTGATTTTTTATATTGTTGATTAAACATGTCTACAGCAGTCATCAAATGTTGTTGGCTTTTAAACGCAAAATACCCCCCCGCAATAGAGGCTAAAAATCCTGACCCAATTAAACTCCAACCCAACCCTTTGGTACTACCAGACAAATTACTAATGCCAGCAATTAATGCAATCGCACCTGCAAAATTCAGTACTTGCCCAGTAATTTTATTCGACTGATGCAATTGATAAGATTGAATCAGTTGTGGATTACCAGTTCGGTAAAACAACTGTTTAAATTGAACACTGCCTTTGAAGATGGTGTCGTTGTATATAATATTGTTGGGCTTTGTCATGATGGTATAACTCATTTTACCAGCCGGTAAAGCCTGTTGAGCATTTGCTTGCAGCAACAAAAAAAGCATTGTCAAACAAAAAAATAGTTTTCTCATAAAGTTGTATTTGTACCTGATACGGTTGCCAATTCCTCCATCATTAATTTACTGCCAATGAAAAGTGGTGTTCTTTGGTGCAATGATGTAGGCACAATATCCAATATTCTACCAACACCATCCGTTGCTACACCACCTGCTACTTCTAAAATAAACGCAAATGGATTGGCTTCATACAACAAACGCAATTTGCCGCCTGGTTTATCTGTAGTACCTGGATACATGAAAATGCCGCCCTTAATTAAATTACGATGAACATCTGCTACCATACTGCCGATATAGCGTTGCGTATATGGCCCCCCATTTTCTTTGGTTTTACGCTGACATCCATCAATATATTTGCGAACCCCTTCATTGTATTGGAAAAAATTGCCGTGGTTCACAGAATAAAATTTACCCACTGGCGGACAAATAATATTTGGATGACTCATGGTAAATTCTCCAATAGAAGGATCTAATGTAAACCCGTTAACCCCTCTTCGAGTGGCATATACAAACATGGTGCTCGATCCATACACCACATAACCCGCCGCAACTTGATTTTTACCTGGCTGTAAAAAATCTTCTTTGGTACAAGGCTGCCCGAGTGGACTCACGCGTTTGTACACCCCAAAGATGGTTCCAATGGACACATTGACGTCTATATTGCCCGACCCGTCGAGTGGGTCAAATAAAACAACGTATTTGCTGTTATTGCTGATTTCATCATCAAATACTACAAAATCGTCCATCTCTTCACTCCCTATACCTGCGCAACTAATGCCATGTTGCAAGACGCCCATGAACTGATTATTGGCATAAATGTCTAATTTTTTCACATCTTCTCCCTGCACGTTGATGCTGCCCGCATCCCCTAAAATATCTACCAAACCCGCTTTATTTACTTCAACATTTACACGCTTAGCCGCTAAAGCCATATCGCGCAATAAGCGGCTCAATTCTCCAGTAGCGGTGGGGAACTGTCTTAATTGCTGGAGGGTAAACTCATCCAGCGTTAGTACGTTTCTATTTATCGTCATATGGAGTAATTCGTTTACATAAAGATAGTAATTGGGCGGGTTCGCAACGTATATTTGTAGAGATATTGACTATGTATTTTAAGCCAGCGCGTATGAAAATTTTTAAATTCGGTGGAGCCAGTGTAAATAGTGTAGAAAGGATTAAAAACCTAAAGCATATTGTTCAAGCATACCAACAAGACCCCTTAGTTATCATTGTTTCTGCAATGGGTAAAACCACCAATGGGCTAGAAAAAGTGGTACAAGCATTTTACAAGGGCAACAAAACCGAAGCACTTCAATTATTTGAAGTAGTCAAAAATCAACACCTTACAACGGCTAAGTATTTATTGGTATTTCAATACAATGCGTGCATTGCACAGCTCAATGATTTTTTTACAGAAGTAGAATGGTTGTTACACGATAAGCCAGTTAGATCTTATGATTATTATTATGACCAAATCGTTTGTACTGGCGAGTTATTCAGTACTTGTTTAATCAGTCATTTTTTGAATGAAGAAAAAATTGATAACCAATGGTTAGACGTAAGAGACTTACTAAGAACTGACAATAATTTTAGAGACGCAGGGGTACAATTTGAGTATTCAGCTACTCGAATAAAGGACGCCATCAATGGGTATAAGGGCAATATTACCATTACCCAAGGCTTTATTGGCGCAACCGATGATAACGAAAGTACAACGTTGGGTAGAGAAGGCAGTGATTATACGGCTGCCATATTTGCCAATATTTTAGATGCAGAAAGTTTAACCATTTGGAAGGATGTAGAGGGTGTGATGAATGCAGACCCCAAAGCATTTCCAGATGCTGCACTAATAAAAGCTTTGAATTTTACCGAAGTGATTGAAATGGCCTATTATGGGGCTCAAGTTATTCACCCTAAAACCATCAAACCACTACAGAATAAGGGCATCCCATTATTGGTAAAATGTTTTTTAGATCCAGCATTGCCTGGCACCCTAATTCATGATAAATATATAAAAGACCTCCCTGCTATTATAGTGGTAAAAGCTGACCAAGTATTGATGAGCTTAAAAACAAAGGATTTCTCTTTTATAGGCGAAGCGCCGATGAGTCAACTCTATGACATGTTTGGATTGGTGAAAATAAAGCCCAACTTAATACAAACGGGCGCCATACAATTACAACTATGCTTAGACAATCATGAAGAAAAGATTGACCAGCTGGCATCTGCCTGCAGTCAATTATTTGATGTACAAATTGAAAAGCAATTAAACTTGTTGACCATTAGGCATTATACCGAGCCAATTATGCAAGATTTATTGGCAGGCAAAGACATTCTGTTGGAACAAAAAACCAAAGAGACCATCCAGTGTGTTTATAGAAACAAGGCTTAAGGCTTAGCAACATATTTTTCAATGATGGCATACAATTCATCTTGCTTAAATGGCTTGACCAATACTTCATTGATACCAGCGTTGATATAATCGTCTAAATCGTCTTGAACAATTGTAGCAGTTAAGCCAATAATTGGAATGGTTCGTTTAGAGGCATTCTCGTCTTGCCGAACCATGCTTGCCAGCTCATCCCCAGTTAATTTGGGAACGTTAATGTCGGTTAAAATGACATCATATGGATTATCCTTAAAGAGTTGCAACCCTATTTCACCATCTTTTGCAATATCATAGACAATCCCAACTTTCTTCAACAACATGGTTAGTAACATAATGTTTACATCATTGTCTTCAACCACTAAAACGCGTTTCCCGATTAATGATGAAGCAGGTAATGAATTCATAATGGTTTCCTCTTTTTCAGTTTCAACT
>JAIXYL010000015.1 GCA_027490265.1 Sediminibacterium sp. | reverse complement strand
TTTTTCCAGATCCTTTACAAACAGGGCAAACCTCAGCGGTATTTATATTGACCTCAGGTCGCATCCGCTGACGGGTAATTTGCATTAATCCAAACTTTGAAATCGGTAATACAGAGTGCTTGGCTCTATCAGATTTCATAAATCCTTCCATGGCTTCCTGCAGCTTTCGCTTATTATCAGGCAGCTTCATATCAATAAAGTCAACCACAATAATGCCACCAATATCTCTTAGCCTTAATTGTCTGGCCATTTCTTCTGCCGCTTCCAGATTGGTCTGTAAGGCATTTTCCTCTTGATTATTGCTAACACTTTTATAGCCACTGTTAACGTCAACTACATGTAGTGCTTCGGTATGCTCAATAATTAGATAGGCACCACTTGGTAAATTCACGGTTTTGCCAAATGAACTTTTAACCTGTTTGGTGATACCATAATGGTCAAATATGGGCAAGCCATTACCTTGGAAAAGACTGACAATATCTTTTTTATCTGGCGCAATGCGTTGAATATAAGCCTGTGTATCGTTAAAAATGGTTTGATCATTCACCACCACTTTATTGAAATCAGCACTGAGTAAGTCTCTTAGAATGCTGGTGGTTTTTGTTTCTTCACTCAAAATTCTAACTGGGGCTACTGCACCTTTCAACTTTTTTTGAATGCTGTTCCAGTTCTCTATTATACTCAGTAAATCTTGATGCAATTCAGCAGTACTTTTTCCTTCAGCAGCAGTTCTTACAATGATGCCAAAATTTTTAGGGCGAATGGCTTCAACAATCTTGTGCAATCTTTTTCTTTCATCCCCTGAATGAATCTTTTTTGAAACAGCTACGATTTCATTGAATGGCGTTACCACTACAAAACGACCAGGTAATGAAATTTCACAACTTAATCTGGGACCTTTTGCAGCAATAGGTTCTTTTAAAATTTGAACCAATACATTAGGCTTGCCGTTTAAGACTTCATTGATTTTACCTGTTTTTAAAATTTCTGGTTCTGTTTGAAATTTAGAAAAATCAAATCCATTGGGGTCTTTATCATGCATCGCCAATTGGGTATACTTAATAATAGACCGAGCGTATGGACTTAAATCGGTATAATGTAAAAAAGCATCTTTTTCAAATCCAACATCTACGAATGCAGCATTTAGACCAGGTATGAGTTTTTTTACTTTGCCCAAATAAAGATCGCCAACTGCAAAGTTCATATCGGTGCTTTCGCTATGCAACTCTACCAGTTTCTTATCTTCTAATAAGGCTATTTCTACACCGGTGGCACCGGCATTGATGATTAATTCTTTGTTCACGGGCTTGCAACTTTAAAATAAAAGAATAGGCACCTAATTGCAGGTCCTATCATTTACTTACACTATATACATTGCTGCTGTAAAAGGAAGAGGAGGAGTAAAGTTGCAGAGATTTTGAAAGCAACAGCAATAATTAGATAAGTACTAAAAGCATTGTACCTTCCGATACAATGCTTTTAAATATGTGCAAAAGGAGAATTATTTATTCTTCTTCTTATGACGGTTCTTTCTTAGACGTTTTTTTCTTTTGTGCGTCGCAATTTTATGACGCTTTCTTTTCTTACCACAAGGCATACAAAGAGATTTAAATAGTTAAACAATAATTTATTTTTTCAATTCCATGATTCGTTTGTTCAGTTCTTCTTTAGCCTGTGGAATTTGTACCAACTGCTTTGCTTTTTCGTAATAAACAATGGCATTGGTTTTATCTCCTTTGAGGTCGTAACATTCTGCTATATGAAATACAGCTTCAATATTATTCGGTTCCTTTTGCACAATTAGTAAAAAGCGTTCAATGGCTTTATCGTATTGACCACTTTTTTTACCGCCAAGTGCCAGGATCATTTGCCCATATATATTTCCAGGGTTCTTTTCAACCACCTGACGAATCATAGTTATACCCTCCATAGGGTTAGAACTGATGTTGCCAAATAGGTAACAAGAACCTAGTCCAATTCTGCTTGAATCATTTGCAGGATTGAGTTTCAGAGCATTTTCTAAAAGAACTTTCGCGTTGCTTGCTAACCATGTTTGCATGGCTGGATCACCCGACATCATCAGGCGGTCTAAAAACAAGCGGGCGGCAAAGGTGAGGCTTTTTTCAGAATTTTCCAACTTCGCAGCTTCAGAAGTATAATATGCGTATAATTCAAACTTTCTGGCAGAGTCTAACCAGAACCTTGCCATTTCATGGTAAGCATGAATTTGCTGGTCTTTTACATCACCTCGGGTAACCGAATTTTCCAATGCAGTAAGCCTTTGGGCTTGATTGGGTGTAATACTGGCTTTAGCAGCCGTTAAAAGGGCTTTAAACTCTATTTTTTGGGGTGCTTCCGCAGAATGGTCGTGTCCGTCTCCTTCAGAATGAGTGGTTGCAGTTTTATCTGGAACTGTTTTACCGCCAAAATAAAGCGCAAAACATAATAGGAGGGCAATGGCTGAGAGAAGGTATTGTTGCTTTTTCACGTCAAGATCAGTTTCGGCAAAGGTAACTACTTACGCTTGCTTTTCACTTCACTTACAAATTCTTTAGCAGGTTTAAATGCAGGAATAAAATGTTCGGGAATTTCAACAGCTACATTTTTTTTAATATTTCGGCCAATTTTGGCAGCTCTCTTCTTGGTGATAAAGCTCCCAAACCCGCGTATATAAATGTTTTGGCCCTGCGACAAATTTTCTTTCACTTCTTTAAACATCGTCTCAAGCGTCACCAAAACATCTACTTTTGGAATGCCTGTTTTTTCCGAAATGTTATTGATGAGATCTGATTTTCTCATTATTAATTGTTTTTGTAATAAGTTATTAGATTAAAGTAACTAAAAAAAGGTGAATTTCCCAAAAAAAACAGGGGATTTCTTAAGGCATTATCAAATAATTCAATTACTTACGATTATAAATTTGATTATATATTAACATTGTAGGTGTTTTAAACCATCAAAATGGCCTCAAAAAAAAATCTAAAGCACACAAAAGAATCATTTTTTACACAGGCATTAATGGATTGGAATGGAACGATCAATCAACGACAAATGCCATGGAAAGGAGAGAAAGATCCATATAAAATATGGTTGAGCGAAGTGATGCTGCAACAAACACAGGTTGCGCAAGGACTAGACTACTACAATCGATTTATTCAAGCTTTTCCTACCATTGTAGCATTGGCCAATGCCAAAGATGAAGCAGTATTTAAATTATGGGAAGGATTGGGTTATTATAGTAGATGTAGAAATTTAATATATACTGCTCGATACATTGCTTTTGAATTAGGAGGGCATTTTCCAACAAATTATGATGATATTCTTGGCTTAAAAGGTGTTGGACCCTATACAGCCGCCGCAATTGCTTCATTTGCATTTAATTTACCATATGCAGTGGTGGATGGCAATGTATTTAGAGTATTGGCTCGTTTTTTTGGAATTGATATACCTACTGATTCAACAGCCGGTAAAAAATTATTTGCAGCTTTGGCTCAAGAATTATTGTATCAACAAGATCCAGCAAAGTACAATCAAGCCATAATGGATTTTGGCGCCACTGTTTGTAAACCGGCATTACCCAATTGTAATCATTGTGTATTGTCTAATCAATGTGTTGCTTTTCAGAATAGTCAGGTGAATGTATTGCCTATAAAAACCAAAACCATTTTGCGTAAGAAAAGATGGTTCTATTATTTTATTTTTCAGCATAAAGGAACAATTGGTATTCAGCAACGCCAACAAAAAGATATTTGGCATGGCTTGCATGAATTCTATTTGATTGAATCAACAGCGGCAAAACAATGGGATGAACCTGCTATCCAATCTTGGCTGACCAATCAAATGGGCATCAATAATGCCCAAGTATCATATTGCTCTTCAATTCAAACCCAAAATTTAACCCATCAACAACTAAGCGGGCAATTCATACATATTCAATTAAACCAAATACCTGCCCAATTAAAAGGCTTATCCTGGGTAACCGCTGCTCAAATGAACACATTGGCCTTCCCAAGAATGATTACTGCCTATATGGATACATTCAATAGTAAATAAAGGTGGATGATTGTCCGTAAATAAAAAAAGGGTAATTTTAAGAAGCACTTTACCAAATCTAAAGTATATGCGCGGCGTAAATAAAGTGATGCTAATCGGCAATTTGGGGAAAGACCCTGATATTCAACAACTTGAAGGCAATATTGGCGTTGCCAAATTTCCATTGGCTACCACAGAAACCTACAAAGACAAAACGGGCAAACTGGTTTCTCAAACGGAATGGCATACAGTGGTACTATGGCGTGGATTGGCTGATTTAGCCGAAAAATATTTGCACAAAGGCAGCTTGATTTATATAGAAGGAAGACTGCGCACGAGAAGTTGGGAAGACAAAGAGGGCCATAAGAAGTTTGCCACCGAAGTGGTTGCAGATAATCTCATCATGCTTGATAAGCGTGCCGATGGAACCGCTGGTCCTGGCTCAGGTGAACCAGATTATGAATCTCTTCCATTTTAATTGTAATAGAAACGATATTTTTGTTGTCTAAACAAATTTCTTGGCTTTGGATGATTATCCTATAACCCAGTTGCTATATTCACAACACTTATTGGCAGCATTGCAGGCACAGGGCACTACTATTTTAATAATGGTGTTGGCTTTTTTATTTTTTCTCTCCTTTGTATTATCAGGCGCAGAAGTGGCTTTCTTTTCGTTGACCCATAAAGACATTAATTTATTGCGGTCTAAACAATTGCCCCAATATCAACGCGTAGTAGACCTTTTAGAAGAGCCCAAAACTTTTTTGGCTTCACTGTTGATTGCCAACAGTTTTGTAAATATCACCATCATTATTCTCTCCAATTTATTGATTGATGATCTGTTTGATTTTGAACAATATGGCGCAGCTTGGATTGAGTTTATCATTAAAGTGATAGCAGTGTCATTCATGTTGGTGTTGTTTGGGGAAGTCATGCCCAAGGTTTTGGCAACACAAAACAATATCCGATTTGCCAAAGATTTTGGCGGCATTGTTCAGGCGCTCACTTATTTGTGTAATGGTTTGGGCAAATATTTAGTGAGCTACTCAGATAAACTTGAACGCGTATTAAATAATAAAAATGGCAATGCATACAGTTTAGAAGAATTAGATCATGCCATTGATATTACAACGGATAATACCGCTTCAGAAAACGAAAAAAATATTTTAAAAGGCATTGTCAAGTTTGGTAATATTTCTGTGAAACAGGTGATGAAAACCAGGGTGGATGTGCATGGTGTTGACGAGGAAATGTCCTTTGAAGCATTGCTCAAAATTGTACCAGAATTGAACTATAGCAGACTTCCGGTATATAAAGAAGGGCTTGATCATATCACTGGTATGATTCACACCAAAGACCTTTTGCCCTATTTAGATCAGCCTGCAACATTTGATTGGAAAACATTGATGCGACCACCATTTTTTGTGCATGAACAAAAAATGATTGAAGATTTGTTACAAGAGTTTCAAAACAAACGAATACATTTTGCCATTGTGGTGGATGAATTTGGGGGCACCAGTGGTATCATTACTTTAGAAGATATTTTAGAGGAAGTGATTGGAGAAATCAAAGATGAGTTTGATGAAGAAGATACCAGTTATAAAAAATTAGATGACCATAATTATATTTTTGAAGGGAAAATCATGATCAATGATGTTTGTAAGATCATGAATATTGATGCCAATACCTTTGATGAACAAAGAGGTGAAAGTGATTCATTAGCTGGATTGGTTTTAGAAATTGCAGGAGAAATTCCTGAAGTCGATCAAGTTGTGCCGACAGAAGAATTTGATTTTACTGTTTTAGAAGTGGCTAAAAATAGAATCATGAAAGTAAAACTGACCATAAAAGAAAGAAACGATGAATAGAGGGTTCTGTGGCATTCTTTTGACCATGATTGGTTTTATTTATGCATGTAATAGTCCGTTTACGCCAAAACCAACGGGTTATTTTAAAATTGATTTCCCCAAAAAACAATACACGGTTTTCAATGAACCAGGCTACCCTTACAGTTTTGAATATCCTTCTTATGCAAGGATTACAAAGGATAGTACATTTTTTGGGGAGACCACTGAAAATCCTTGGTGGATCAATATTGACTTTCCGCAATTCAGCGGCAGAATTTATATCAGTTATAAACAGATTGGCGCAAAGAATAATTTTGATACCTTAATCAGACATGCGTTTACGTTAACAGGTAAACACACTTCTAAAGCGTATTCAATTGATGATTCATTGTTGGTTAATCCGAATAAAGTAGAGGGGGTATTTTTTAGAGTTGGGGGGAATGTAGCCACCGCTAATCAGTTCTTCCTGACAGATTCAACCAGGCATTTTTTAAGAGGCGCTTTGTATTTTGATGCTACGCCTAATGAAGATTCGTTGAATATTGTCAATCAGTTTTTAATTGAAGACGTTAAACACTTAATTAATAGTTTTACTTGGCGTAAGCAGCCTTAACATAAACAAGGTACCTTTAAACAAACCAGTTTCATGATAGCAATAGACCATATCCTAATAAGCGACGAAGTGGTAGAAGAACATTTTGTTTGTGACTTAACCAAGTGTAAGGGGGGCTGTTGCGAAGATGGGGATGCAGGTGCGCCAATGGAAAAGTGGGAGCTTGAAAAATTAGATCAGTTTTATAGTATGGTTGAACCATATATGACCGAGGAAGGTAAAGCAGAAGTGAAGCGAGTTGGCAAATACACGTATGATCAAGAATTTGGCTGGGTGACCCCAACCATCAATGGTGGTATTTGTGCGTATGGAAAAAAAGATGCAACTGGAACCATTATTTGTGGGATTGAACAAGCATATAATGATGGAAAACTTGATTGGAAAAAACCCTTGAGTTGTCATTTGTTTCCAATACTTATTCGAAAGAGCAAAAGAGATCCAGATGTAGAGTATGTAAACTATCATCCAAGAGAAGACTTGTGCAAACCTGGATGCAAACTGGGCAATAAACTAAAAGTGCCTGTTTATGTTTTTTTAAAAGACGCATTGATTAGAAAGTATGGTGAAACTTTTTATGAAACATTGGTTGCTACAGCCAATGAAATGAAAAAAAGAGCGCATGAGTAATACAGCTGCTACATTTATTGCAAAGAGCACGATAAAAGCTGCCGATTTAGAACATAGGAGAAAAATCAATTTTAATATTGGCAAGTACAATGCTGTAGTACCCATTGGTAAGCAGCAGTTTACGGATGTAATGTTGGCAAGGGAACAGGCCAAAAATAAAAAATGGGAAGCGATTGAACATCTAGACCAATACCTAGAGCAGTTTGAGCAAAATATAACAGCAAGAGGCGCAAAAGTATTATGGGCGGATACCGCAGAAGAAGCATTGTCTCAAATTGGCGCAATTTGTAAAGCAAAGCAATGCAAAACATTGGTGAAAAGTAAAAGTATGGTTACTGAAGAGATTCACCTCAATCAATATTTAGAGAACAATGGTATTGAAAGTGTAGAAACTGATTTGGGAGAATACATACAACAATTGGATGGGGAAGCACCTTATCATATTGTAACGCCAGCCATGCACAAAAGCAAGGAAGATGTAGCCCGTTTGTTTGCAGATAAATTGGGTGTACCTGGTGGGTTAAGTCCAGAAGAATTGACGTTGGTGGCTAGACAGAAGTTAAGAGAAAAATACGTTCAAGCTGAGGTAGGGGTTACAGGTGCCAATTTTATTTTACCAGATATTGGCGGTATAGCCATCACAGAAAATGAGGGCAATGGACGGTTAAGTTGTGCTTGGCCCAAAACGCATATAGTGGTAGTGGGTATTGAAAAAGTTATTCCATCTGTACATGATCTGGCATTATTCTGGCCACTCTTGTCAACCTATGGAACAGGCCAAAGGGTGACGGTTTATAATACCATTATTACCGGACCTAAACAAGCCCAAGAAGCCGATGGGCCTGAAGAAATGATTGTCATTTTGTTGAATAATGGCAGAACCAATTTACTGGCCAGCAAAGCAGGCAGAGAAGCTTTGTATTGTATCAGATGCGGTGCTTGTTTGAATGCCTGCCCGGTATATAAAAATATTGGTGGCCATGCTTATGATACAACCTATAGTGGTCCAATTGGAAAAGTCATTACGCCTTATTTAAAAGGATTGGATGAATACAAACACTTAAGTTATGCTTCTTCGTTATGTGGTAATTGTACAGAAGTATGTCCGGTAAGAATCAATTTACATGAGTTATTATTGGATAATCGACACGAGTCGGTGATACAAGGAAATAGCAGTTTGGCTGAAAGACTAGCTTGGAAGGTTTGGAAAACGGCGAGTTTGAATAGGGGCCTAATGAATGCGGGCAATGGTAAAATGAAAAATTGGGTGGTCAATAAAGTTTTTCAGGGTTGGACTGCACATAGAGCAGAATTGGATTTTAGCCCAAAAACATTCAATGAGTTGTGGAAGGAATCTAAAAATACATAAGCCTATGTTGGAATATCAACAAGTATTGGTGTATTCTGAAACCATTAGCAATCGGCTGGCATATATTATACAGACACTGTTTAAAGGGAAAGCCAATTTAACAACTGATCTGGTTGCTTTTGCAGCATTTGATGGCCTTAAGATTAATTATTCTATTCATTCTATTGAACACGCCCAGCTCCATATTTATCCGCATGGTTTATTGGAACAACAGCATATAGCATCACAAACCATTGAACTCATTGAATGGAACGGTCAGCCTGCTTTCTTTGCTACACCAGGCGATATACCTTTTGATCTATTTGCAGCCGCTTTTTATTTAATGACACGATACGAGGAGTACTTGCCACACCAAACAGATCATCTTGGTCGTTATTTGCCAACGCAATCATTGGCTTATCAAGCAGGTTTTCTGCAAAAACCATTGGTCAATTTTTGGATTAGATTGTTAACCTGCATAGTTCCAATAGATATCCCCCAATCTGTTTCAATACAGCCCAGTTATGATATTGATATTGCATATAGCTATTTGCATCATCCAATACTCAAAAATACACTTGGTTACTTTAAAGACTTGTTGAATCAACAATTTGGTAAACTCACCGAACGATTGCAAGTATTAGGAGGCATACAAGCCGACCCTTATGATGTGTATAATTGGTTATTATTACTGCACGATAGTTTGCAATTAAAGCCTATTTATTTTTTTTTAGCTTCAGCTAAAAACAATCAATTGCATAAGCAAGTGCAGCTTCATGCGAAAGGATTTCAAGATTTAATCAAACAACATGCGCAGCAGTACACAATTGGATTACATCCATCTGCTACAAAAACAAATGTGCAAGCAGTTTGGAAAATTGAACAACAAACGCTTGAAGCCATACTGCAATCGTCTGTAACCAAATCAAGACAGCATTATATTTTTTTGAGTTTTCCCGAAACCTATTCGACCTTAATTGAGATGGGTATTCAAGAGGATTATTCAATGGGCTATCCCCAAATCAATGGCTTTAGGGCATCTTACACAGATGTTTTTAATTGGTTTAATTTAAGTACCAATACAATTACGCAGTTAAAAGTCTATCCATTTTGTTATATGGATGCAACGGCTATTTTCAATGAAAAATTGACTGTAGAAGCTGCAACAAAACAATTAGATGAATTTTTTGAACTGTATCAACTTTGTGGCGGTAAGTTTATACCCATCTTTCACAATAACTTTTTGACCGATCAACCTGAATTTCAGCCTTGGAGACATATGTATGCTGACTTCTTAATTAAACACTGTACTAAGTATCAACCTTGTTTTTTTAATTTGTAATTATCTGCAATGCAAAGTGAATGCGTTTATGCCTGATCAAGTTCAACCGCTTTGTTTTTTTGTTTCTTTAAACTTTGATTCACCATGTAAACGCCAACGATGGTAATCACAGATCCAATAATGATTTCTTTGGTTAATGGTTCATGTACCAAATAAGAACCAATCACAATTGCAACAATTGGGTTAACATAGGCATACAAAGCAGCTACTGAAGCTTCTAAGTGTTTCATGGTATAGAGGAACGCTACAACGGCAATTAAGGACCCCATGACCACTAAGTATGATATGGCATACCAGGTTTGTGCAGGGAAGTTTGAAAAGGGTACTAAGCTGTCTGTAAGGCCTGCTGTTGCAAATAAAATGATGGATGAAAAAAGCATTTCCCACCCAATCGCATAATAAGGGTTTAAATTGATTGGTTTGCGGGCGATGATAATGGTCCCAACGCTCCAACTTAGCATGGCAATCACAGACACTACAATGCCTATCCAATAATTAGGACTTTGATTATGAAACGCATTGTCGTAGAAAACGATGGCAATACCACTAATGCCTAAAAGAATACCAATAAAAGTGAATAATCCGATTCGGGTATTTTTGAAAAATATTTTCTCTATGATCACCACACTGAGTGGGTAAAGCGCAGCAATTAAAGCAGCTAATCCACTGGAAATATATTTTACTCCTACGGTAGCTAATCCATTGGCAAAAACAAATAAAAGCACCGACATACCTGCCAACCAAACCATTTGTTTGATACTAGGCAATTTTTCTCCTTTCAATAAAAAGAAACCTGCAAATAAAGTACCTGCAATCAATTGTCTGGTGGCAGACACTTGTAAAGCAGGTGCATTTTGCACAGCATACCTACTGGCTACCCAACTGGTACCCCAGACTATGCTGGTAACGGATAAGGCTAAATATGCTTTCTGTTTGGTAGTCAATACCATTAATGTTTAAAGTGTCTTGTGCCAGTCATCACCATGGCCAATTGATGTGTTACACAATACGCAATACTGTCTTTGTCTCTAACGGATCCACCTGGCTGAATAAATGATTCAATACCAGCGCTGTGGGCTATTTGAACGCAATCATCAAATGGAAAAAATGCATCCGATGCTAATACAGCACCCGTTAAATCAAAATTAAATTGCTTCGCTTTTTCTATAGACTGTCGCAAAGCATCAATTCTGCTGGTTTGACCACAACCCTTGCCTACCAATTGTAAATTGTTAACCAAGGCAATGGCATTGCTTTTTAAATGTTTACAAATAATATTCGCAAAAACAAGATTGTCTTTTTCTGATGGAGTACAAACTCTTCCGCCTACTTCTTCCCATTTTTCAAAATTGCCTTGATCGGTATCTTGTAAAAGTGTACCATTCAAAATGGATTTCTGCATGGTGGCAGTCTTAAAATCTTTTTGATTAAGCTGAAGTAATATTCTATTCTTTTTGCTTTTTAAAATAGTAAGCGCTGCATCATCAAATGCAGGTGCAACTAATACTTCAAAGAATATTTCATTAATGGCTTCAGCGGTTGCTGCATCTATGGGTTGATTACAAACCAATACACCCCCGAAAGCACTTTCCGGATCCCCAGCTAATGCTGCATCCCATGCTTGTTTAACAGTAGCTCTAGCAGCAACACCACAAACATTGGTATGTTTAATAATAGCAAACACTGCTTCATTGTAATGGCTAAAATCGGTAATCAATTGTATCGCGGCATCAACATCAACTAAATTGTTATACGATAATTCTTTACCATTCAACTGCGTGAATACTTTTGTAAGATCCCCTTTAAAGCTGGCTTTTTGGTGTGGATTTTCGCCATAACGCAATACTTGTTCAAATCCAGGATTGAAATAATTACTAATAGCAATATCATAATGCATCACTACTTCAAAAGCTTTTGCAGCAAATGCTTTTCTTTGTTCAATCGTTGTTTCGCCTTTTTGGTTTACTAGTAAAGCTTCTAGGTCTGCATAACTGTCTTTCGCAGCAATCACCGTTACATCCCTAAAATTCTTGGCAGCCGCGCGAATCATGGAAGGGCCACCAATATCTATTTTCTCAATGATGAGTTTTTCTTCATTGGTACTCTTTAATGTTTCTTCAAAAGGATACAAGTCTACAATGACCAAATCAATTTCCGGTATTTTGTATGCTTGCATTTCTTGCAAATCCTGTGCTTCATATCTTCTGCCTAAAATGCCGCCAAAAACAACTGGATGCAATGTTTTTACGCGACCTCCTAAAATAGAAGGGTAAGTGGTTAAACTTTCCACTGGCACACAGTTGATGCCTAAATTTTCTAGAAAAGTTTGGGTGCCACCCGTAGAATAAATAGTGATGCCTAATGCTTGTAATTGACGGGCAATTGGCTCTAAACCATCTTTGTAAAAAACAGAAATCAGCGCAGAATTAATTTTTTTTTGCATAAGTTTTGCTTTCAGCCCGCAGGCAGTTAAATGGGGCGTACGTTAGAGATTGTATTCAAAAGCACCCTGTTCAGGTACTGAATGATGGCGCAAATGTAAGCGCTCTGCTTCTTTTTTCCATAGCTGTATTTTCCACAAGGGGTTGCTGCTGTCAAAGACCATGACAATATTTGGTGAATGGAGGGCCAGGGCATTAAACGGCGGCTTTACTCCCCCAGAAACCAATAAAATATCAATTTTGGGAACCCGATGAAAGGATGGAATCCTACTTTGTGGGTATATCCATAGTATCAGCTTATTGGCACTGATGATAAATGGTAGGCTACTATGCATTTGAAGCCGATTGGCTTGTTTGCTGGCTCTGTATAAAGTTCTGGTTGGCGTTAAAAATTGTAATTGGCGCAAATGGTTTTGATTGATGATTGGATGACCGATATACCGATGTGATAACCCTTCAATTAAATCTATAGCAGCATATTTGGGAACATGATACACCACTATTTTTTGCTGTTGTTGCCTTTTGATAATATCGACGCAACGAAGGCCAACATATAACAATAGCGCAAGATTGCCTATCCAAAATAGGGGCATTTTCTTTTTGGCAATCCAGATGGCATAAGCTATTACACTTATATAAATGACAATGGTTTGAGTCAAGGATATTTGAATATGATTGGTAATGGCAAAGGGAATACTGGCCGATTGTTCAATGAATTGGTTCAGTTGTGTTAGTAGCCATGTTGTTATTTTTCCAATGGCATCACCCATGAACCTGATTGGCGAAAAAACCAATAAAGCAATGCATAAATAAAGAATGATGCCCGATAGTGGTACTGCAATGAAATTGGTGAGTAAAAATAAATTGGGAAAGCTGTTGAAATAGTACAACAACAATGGCAAAGTGAGTAGTTGGGCTGCAATGGTTACACTGGTTAACTGCCAACAATATTGCAATAATTTATTCTTGATAAATATGGTTTTTTCAATCGGCTTTGCAAATAATACGATGCCAAAAACAGCTGCATAGGATAGCTGAAATCCAATATCCCATAAAAACAGTGGATGGTAAATCAACAAGCAAAATGCTGATGCAGCAAGGGTATTCATCACTTGAATGGGGCGTTGTTGTTGCTCACCTAAAATGAGAAAACTAAACATAACCGCAGCCCTTAATACAGACGCGCCAGCACCTGTCAACAAAGTGAAACCCCATAGTAATAGTAAGATAAGGCCTCTTTTCAACCATTGGATTTTTTTAAATTGATTCAGTGGGCTGAACATCCACAATAATAAAGTGTAAATCATGCCTAAGTGTAAACCACTGATGGCAATAATATGAATCACACCTGTATTGCTGTAAGCGTTCATCAGTACTTTATCCAGATTTTTCTTATAGCCAATCAATAATGCTTCTGCTACACTCCGTTCTTTTGGTTGGTGGATATATTGCGTTAAAACACTTAATACATAGGCACTTGTTTGAGTAAGGTATGATTGAAATATGGGCGGCTTACTGGTGGATAGAAGCGCGAAATCAGTTGCTTTAAGATAAACCTGGTGATAGATGTTTTGTGAAGCCGCATATGCTTGGTAATTAAACCCACCTGGATTGCTGTTATTCAAAATAGCAGAAGGTTGTTTATAAAGTCGCAGCCTTGCCCCGATTGTTAAATCCTTGATTTGATGATTTGCTTGAAAGTAAATGAGTAAAATAGTTTCGCCCATCATTGCCTTTGCTTCATAGTGATTCGCTTTTTGAATGGGGCGTTCTATCAGTGTAATGGTCGATTGTATTCTCGGAATCGGTTGTCGGTACAACAATACATAACCAATCAATATAAATATGACTTGAATAGCTCCCCCACTGATCCATCTCATATGAAACAAATCTTGGGTATTGCGTTGGTCAATAAACAACCAAACAAGAAAAACTGGTATGAAACAAAGCCATAAACACCATTGTGGTATTGGAATGTATCGGCCCATCAGCAATCCTAGTACCAGCGCCAATGTGATGCGAATCATGGTATATTGCCACCAAGCTGTTGCTTTATAAACCTGTGCCATGATTAAACCTAAATAAAAAGGCTGCAGTTTTTTGCTGCAGCCTCAAAATCAGGTATTAATACTTTATCTACTTAGGTTCATACTACGCTCTTTATACAGCGTTCTGAAATAAGGGTCTCTCAAGTCTTTAATAAAGCGAATGGCTTCACCTGTACTTTTCATTTCAGGTCCGAGTTCCTTGTTCACTCCAGGAAATTTATCGAAACTGAAGACTGGCTCTTTAATAGCATAGCCTTCTAGTTTTTTCTCCATGGTAAATTCAGACAATTTAGCCGCACCCAACATCACTTTTGTTGCAATGTTTAAATAAGGGATTTGATAGGCTTTGGCAATAAATGGAGTAGTTCTAGATGCTCTAGGATTGGCTTCAATCACATAAACCTTACCATCTTTGATGGCAAACTGAATATTGATCAAGCCCTTAATATTCAATGCACGTGCAATTTTTTCTGCATAAAACTCCATGGTTTCAATCACCAATGGGGTCAAATTAAATGCAGGTAAAACGGCATTGCTGTCTCCACTGTGAATACCTGCAGGTTCAATATGTTCCATCACCCCCATGATGTGGAACTCATCCCCATCAAATATGGCATCCACTTCAGCTTCTTGACATCTGTCTAAGAAATGGTCAATTAAGATTTTATTACCAGGAATATGTTTCAATAGACTGATCACCGCTTTCTCTACTTCTTCATCGTTGATTACAATGCGCATTCTTTGGCCACCAATCACATAACTCGGTCTTACCAAAACAGGATAACCCACTTTGTTGGCCACTTCAATGGCTTCTTCTGCATTGTATGCGGTACCGTATTCAGGATAAGGGATATTGAGTTCTTTAAGCAAATCGCTAAATCGACCCCTGTCTTCGGCAATATCCATATTCTCAAAAGAGGTACCCACGATTGGGATGCCTTTTTGGTGTAAGCGTTTGGCTAATTTTAAAGCAGTTTGCCCACCCAACTGAACAATGATGCCATCTGGCTGCTCCAATTCAATGATTTCCCATAAGTGCTCCCAAAAAACTGGCTCGAAATACAATTTGTCTGCCATGTCAAAATCAGTAGACACCGTTTCTGGGTTACAATTCACCATAATGGCTTCGTACCCACATTCTTTGATGGCCAAGAGTCCATGGACACAACAATAATCAAATTCAATTCCCTGACCAATCCGGTTGGGGCCGCTGCCTAAAACAATGATTTTTTTCTTTTTCGAAGGAACAGATTCGTTGGAGTTGAGCGTAGGGTTCATTTTTTATAAGAATTCTGCAAAATTAAGGTTAAGGCAGTATTATTCACTTAATTTTTTTGAAGCCCTGCAGAATCAGCAGAATCAAGATATTTTACCCAAATTAATTAAATTTGAAATATTTAGTAAGCTATAAAGTATGAAGCATTTTCGCAGGGGTACCATTATTGTGGCAAGCAGCTTGGTTGGCTTGGTTGTTTTAATCGTTTTATTTATTTCGCCAATCACGAAATATTTAATTGAAAAATACAGCGAGGCATACACTGGTCGTAAAATAACGATGGAAGGCTTGCGTATGAATATTTTTAATGGAAGTATTACAGCCAAAGGTTTCACTGTATTTGAAGCAAAGTCTACAAAGCCTTTTTTTAAAACAGATGTTTTAGACATCAATATGGCCGTCTATAAATTGTGGGCTGGTCAATACGATATCACTTCGGTTGAATTATCTAATCCGTATTTGCAAGTCATTCAAAAAGGCGACAAGTTTAACTATGACGATTTGATGAGTCGATTTTTTGCTGATGATACCGCTACAAAAGTTGATGCGCAACCCATTAAATATTGGGCCAGAAATATTCAAGTAAACAATGCAACCATTCTTTATACCAATACCAAGCCATTAACCAATATTAAAATCATCAAAGGAGTGGTGACAATTCCCTTAATTGCTTGGGATGATCCTGTATATAAAATACAAACGGCTTTTGATTTGTCAACTGGAGGTCGCAGTAAAGCTTTATTGCATTTTAATACCAACACATTCGACTATAAAGCCAAAATTGATGTTGACCAATTGCGTATTGATTTTTTATATCCTTATTTAAAGGATTACATGAAAGTGCAATCATTGAAAGGTGCTATCAATACCAATCTGTGGTTATCAGGTAACGCCAATCAACCGACTGCCATCGCTTTATCTGGATCAATTAAAGCCAATGATTTTGCTATTGTTGATGCTACCAATGAATTGTTGACAGCCATTGACGAAACCAATGTGCTGATTGATACCATTAATACAGCCAAAAACAGGTACAACTTTAGATCCATCAGTATGGATCATCCGTTTTTTAGATTGAGTATGTACGATAAGGGCTTTAATTACGAACGGATCATGACCACTCCATTGGCCATGTCTGGTGATACCTCATCCACCGTATACTCCAATGTGTTTTTAATGATGTCTGGCTATATACAAGAGATTGTAAGAGAATACGATGTCAATAATTATCAGATCAATCAATTCAGGGTCACCAGAGGTCAGTGTATTTTTACTGATTTTACCCACGGTGATAAATTTAGGTATGTCTTAGATTCTATGACCTTAAGCAGTGATCGATTAAGTAGTGCCAATCCTTTTTTATTATTCAGTGTAAAATCAAGATTGAATACTTCAGGAAAAATGCGCGGCACTTTAAAAGTTGATCCTAAGCATTATCAAGACATCATCATTGATGCATCTATTAAAGAATTACTGATTACCGATTTTAATCCATACTCAAAATATTATGTTGCCACTCCATTTTTAAATGGCACTATTTCTTATGAAAACCAAACCACTGTATTGGGTGGCAAATTAGACAGTAAAAATATTTTAGACGTTCGTCAAATTAAAACAGGTAAAAAAGTAAAGAACAGCACTGCTATGAATTTGCCTGTTGGTTTGGCCGTATCACTCTTGAAAGATGTTAAGGGCAATATTCATTTAGACATTCCGGTTAAAGGCAGTTTAAATGACCCCAAGTTTAAATGGGGTAGAGTCATTTGGGGGGTACTTAAAAATTTGGTTATTAAAGCCGCTACTGCACCATTTAGATTATTGGCGAATTTATTTGGCGGTAAAGAAGAAGATTTTAAAGAAATGCAATTTGAATATGCGCAAACCGATATAATGCCGAATCAACAAACGGTGTTAGATCGATTGGCTAAAATTGCCATAGACAAACCAGACATCAAAATTGAGTTGACGCAGGTGACCAATATTTTAGATGAAACTGAAGCCATTGCAGTATTCAAAATGAAACAACAATATTTAGGTCTTACAAATTCTTTACCTGCACAAGTATTGAAACACCGAACCGATAGTATTACCAACAACGATTCATTATTTGTAAAATACCTTGCATCAAAATTGCCCAACGCACAAGGGTTGCAATCAACCGAAGAAAAATGTGTGCAATTGATTGGCAGAGATAAAATCACCCCAGAAGTGCATGCATTAATGGACAAGCGCAATACTGCTGTTATGCAGTATTTGGTGAATCAGAAAAAAGTGCCCGCAACCAATATTGCCATTTCAAACACCAAAGAATTAAATCAATTACAAAAAAGCGCACCTCCCAAGTATGTAATTAATGTAGCATCCAACGAATAAATCATCTGAGGTACATGATAATGTGCCAATCTTGCGCATCTTGATAGACTATTTTTACAAGGATAAAAAAGTGTATATGAAGAAGCGATCCGTTTTGATGCTTGGTGTTTTGGTAACCATATTTACCAATGCATGTAAAAAAGACAATGCCACACCACAAACGAATATCAAGTTGGTGCATATGTCTGCCAATGCTCCAACCGTTGATTTAAGTATCAATAATGCCCTTTTTATTGGGAATATCAGCTACCCTTCTTCTACTTCTTACAGAAGTACTGATGCAGGCAATATCGCCTTAAAGATTGGGCCCACCGGCACTACTACTGCAACTGTTAATATCAATGGTAGCTTTTCGGCTAATAAATTTTATTCAATTTACGTATTCGATTCTCTTGCTAATCTTAAGTTTTCAGTGATGGAGGACGATAAATCAGTGCCACCAGCTGGTAAAAGCTTTGTCCGTTTTTTACATTTAGGTACCGGCCAAGGTCCAGTAGATATCATCAAAGCAGGTGGGCCGGTTAGATTGTTTACCAATAGAAGCTTTAATGATCATAGCACCAATGCTGCACTTACAGCTTATACGGCTATAGATCCTGGGCCATTTAGTGTGTCAGCTATTGTTGCTGGTTCGGTAAATACATTGGTTACGCAATTGCCTTCTTTTAATGCAACTGCTGGGAAAAGTTATACACTTGTATTGAGAGGCTTTAAAAATGCTACACCTTTGTCTGCTCAGGTTTTATTTTTAAGTCCAATTGACGATACCCCCTAGGCTCATCATAAACCGTTGAACATTTAATACGATTAAATTATTCAACGGTTATTTTATTTTCTTAGATAAATATTGGCAAGTTCAATACTGGTATTGATGTTTAGTTTTCTATAGATCGACTTAATATACTTTCGTACTGTATTGATAGAAATATTTAGTTCGCCTGCCACCATTTTATAACTCTTGCCTTCAACAATTAGTTGAACAACGTCTTTTTCTCTGTCATTGAGACCATTGTCGTTTTTAATAGACTGTGTTTGTTTGTTGTTGCTAAAATACTCTACAACTTTCCGCGCAATTTCTACACTCATCTGCGATCCTCCTTGAAATGTGGTCAGTATGGTTTCTTTTACTTTATCCAAAGACTCACCTTTGGTTAAATAGCTATGCGCCCCATTGCATAAACAGTAAAAAATGGTATCATAATCATCTGCAACAGAGTGGATAATGATTGAAACGCCTTTGTATCGCTCACATAATTCTCTAATAGATTCTTTTCCATTTTTGTGAGGCAAATAAAGGTCAAGTAAAAGTACTTCGGGCGAAATATCGGCTGTTGCATAAAATGCATCAACATGTGGTGCAGTGGCACTAATGCAAATATCCTCGTCATTCGCAAAATAATCAATCAAGGATTGACGAATCACTTCATTGTCTTCTATAATGCCTAATTGTATCATGTAGGAATAGTAATTTTAAGGTTACAGTAAAATCAGTGGCGTCTGAATTAAACGAAGCGTCTCCTTGAATTCGTTTCATTCTATTTTTGATATGCATTAATCCTTGTCCACCAGCTATTTTTTCTTTTGGGGCACCTATTTTGTTATGAATGCTAATAAAATGCTCGCCTTTTTCGGTTTGCCAATTAAAATAAATTATGCCTCCGTCTCCATATTTAATACTGTTGGTGATGCATTCTTTTATGGCGAATAGTATATTTCTTTTTTCGAGCATGGTTAGTCTTACTGACTTTAAACCTGGTGCTTCACCAAATTGATAGCCAATGTCTAAGGGCTCAAGGGTTTCTTTTGTAATTGATTTAATGCGATCCCAGAGTTGTTCCGCTGTATCAGAATTGGGGTCAAGACTCCAAAGCCCATCTTTTAACGAGAGTAAGGATTTTTTACCCAATAACCGAATGGTTTGAATGTATTGATTTGATTTGTCTTTATTTTTTTGCAACAAATCTATATTCATAGAAATGCCCGTTAAATAGCTGCCAATTTCGTCATGCAAATCCTGTGAAATGTCTCGACGAATGTCACGCATTCTTTTCTCTCTTGCTAATAATAGTCTGATATAGCCGATAATTAATGCAAACAATGCACCAATCATGATGATATAAAACCATGGCGTGGTATAAAAATATTGTTGAACAACCAATGGAAAAGATGCTTCTACTATACCTTCACTGCCATAGCCGCTGATCATCCTCACTCTTAAAATATACTCGCCAGTTTTTACATTATCTAAATGTAAAACTGGGGTACTGCCCATGCTGACCCAATTGGCATGTATGCCTTCTACTTTGTACTCATATAATGGGTTTTTCTGTAACTCAACGGCATTGGAAAAAAATGAAATCTTGACATAGCGAATTTCTTTTCCTAATCGGATGCTTCCTGACCCGAGTTTGGCTGGGCTATAATCAGCAAATTCTTTTCCTTCAGTACCATAAATGATTTTACTGATGCTTAATGGTCGTTTTTTGTAAGGTAATGATTCAAATTGGGAAGGCGAAAACTGAATAAATCCCATTACGGTACCTAAGAATATATCACCGTTAGACGCCAGCAAAAATGAACTTCGGTTGAACTCATTATCTGGTAAACCATCTTCAATAAAGTAGTTTGCAATTTGATGGCTGTCTTTATAGATAACCGATAACCCAGTAAATGTAGATACCCATAAGTGTTGGTTTCTATCTGCTACCAATGAGGCTATTTTATTACCTGCCAGCCCTTCACTTCTTGTAAAATGTTTTAAGCGTTTACCAGTTGAATCAAATAGTAATACACCATTAGATGTACCCACCCAAAGACTTTGTTGCTTACTTAAATAAATGGCATTAACATAATCAATATCCTTGTACGCTGTGTCTTTACTTGCACGATATTGTTGCGTAATCTGCCAAAATTGGTTAACTCGATATACGCCTTTATTTGTGGCAATTAAAAATGATTTATTGGGCAAACTGATAATTTGATTGACTTCTAAATCTTTCAGTTTCTTACCATTGAAAACCAAATCTTGTTTTGTAAACTTTTGCGTTGATCGATCATACAAAAACAGATACTCATATCCACCCAATAAGAAACTGTCCTTCCCCCATTTTGCCAAACACTTGAGGTAGACCTTCTTACCATCATAGTTTGGTTGAAATCGAATTGATGCTTTGGTTTTGGTTAAGTATTTTACTAAACCATTGCCTTCAGTTGCCAGCCATATTGTATCAGCCTCTTTTAGTGCCCAGTGGATGCTAAGTGGCTCTTTTATGGCATTTTGAAGAATTTGTGTTTGTTTATTATAAATTCCTAGCGAATAATAGGTGCCAAAATAAATATGCGCGCTGTCTTCCACCATGCCTCTTGGCACATCGAAACTGTTATTGCGTTTGTTATAAGTTTGATATACTGTAGAAAATCTTTTTGGTTTATACTGTACGACAATCAACCCCTCTGTGCTAGTGGCTAAAATCTGCTGATTGATTTGATATAATTTAAAGATTCTTACTGGCCTAAAAATATTTGTATTGAGTAGTTGCATGTAATTGTATGCAGTATCTTTTCGGTGGTGCCAGATTTGATTATAATTTTTGATGACAAATTGGTCCTTATTAACCGTCAATACATCACTGATATGATTACCTGCTTCGGTAAATACTTTCAGTTTATTTTGAGTTGAATCGATTGTATACACCAGTGTACCTGTCATAAACAAAAGCCTTCCTAGGCCATCAATACATATTTTGTTATCTGTTGCTTCAGAAGGAATCCGAAAAATATGTTTTAGTTGCAATGTTTTAGCATCAATGCAAAGAATGCCTTGACTTAAATCGAACATATAAATAGTAGACCCATGTAATTGTAAGGAAAGATTAACTGATTTATATGAAAATGGCAGTTGATATCGACGTATTTTATTCCCGTCTTTTTTATTAAGAAACCCATCATTGCTGTACCAATAAATGGCCCCATTTTGATGTTGTACAATATCTAGAACCGCAAATCCGGCTGAAGGGTCTTGCTTTAGTTGCTTTGTTTTAAAGCTGATTGTATTGACCAGTATCAATCCTTTAGCAGTGGCTACGTATAATTCATCTCCTACAATTTCAAGCTTTGGAATATTGCCTGAGGGCAAATTGATGATTGAATCTCCCCCATTGAATACATCAAATTGGTATCCATTGAATCGTGCAATGCCTTTTTTAGTAGCCACCCAAATAAACCCTTGTTGATCTTGCACCAATGAGTTGATTTGATTATCACTTAAAGTAGGATCTACTAAATAATGTTTTGTTTCATACAGAAAGCCTTTTGATTGCGCATGCAGTTGAATCGTTAATGCTTGCAACAATACTACACTCAAAAAAAGCGCAACAACAAGTTTAGAATGGCAATAAGCCTGAAAGGGAAACTGACTATAATTAGGTTTTTTTTTCAAGGCTTGTTGCACTTTTCAATCATTAGGGTGATTATAGCCCAGTCCGTTTTAAAAGATAATTCAGGGTGATTTTATATGCATCAGGGGTACTCCAAAAAGATTCTTTGCTTCTTACAAATAGTGTTGCACCCGACTCATTGTAAATTCTCAGTATTACATTGGTAGCAAAATTTTCAACCACTCTTCTGTTGTTGACAATCGTTGTATTCGAATTAAAGAAGCCTCCTGGCCAAACTGGTTTATTATTGTTTTGAAAAACAGTTTGTGCACTTACTTGTGAAAAGCCAGTAGAGCGCAGATTCACTTCTCCAACCATCACCATACCAACGCCTAATAGATTGGCAATTTCATCCATTGTGTATGCGCGTAGCTGTTGCGGATTAATTCCTTTTTTCAATAGAATGGCATTGGTAACTGCTGGGGACTGAAAACTATACCTAGGCAAATTGATTAAAGATTGCACATAGGCTTCTTCCTGAATTTTGTAAGCCATTTCATCCCAGCCTGCAAAAGCCTTATTTGACACGTATCTGAATGGCAATACAGCAATCATGTTTTTATTGTACACTACCTTATCCGCCACTGCTGTAGGTTCTGTGCTATTGGCTGTTGTAGAAAAAATTTCTGTTCTACCACTGGCAAATGCAATTCGGAAAATTTGACTCTTGGCAATCGTGTATACAAGCGTTTCACCTTTATGTGAAAACTTGACTTCTTTTTCGGTAATCTCTCTGACTTTACCAACGTATTCAACGCCATTGGTCAGTAAAATCTCATCAAACTTTTCTTGTGCCTGGGCAGCCATTGTTATTGCCAAAAAAAGAAATGAGAAAAGCCTTTTCATAATTTAAATTATTTTATTCATGCAAGATGCACCAAGATTTAGATTAATTTGGGTACATATAAATGTACAATTTAGTCTTATATTTAATGATAAATTATCGGCATGAAACAGCTTGTACTTGTCTTATTTGTGTGCAGTTGTATGGCTTGTGCTAGCCCAAAAGTCTTAGACGTGTCTACTGCACCTGATGCCAATTTTAGTCAGTATAAAACTTTTGCTTTTTATGAATTAACTGCCATGGGTGACACCATTACGGAAGGGTTTAATGAACGCGTTGGTTATCTTAAAAAAGCCATTGCATCTGAAATGACGCAACGCCAATTTAAACAAGTGTCACAACAGGCAGACCTCTTAATTAATATAGGCATTGCCATTAAGTTAGAAGTATTAACCAGACAAACCAGTTGGGCCCAAGATGGCATGATGCGTTATATGGGACAACGCAATTACAAATGGCAGTCCGAAGAAATTGAAACTGGTCGTTACCGTAAGGGCGCCATCACCCTGCATATCGTAGATGCTGCCAAGAATCATATGTTGTGGACAGCAACGCTTAAAGGTGCGTTACCAGATGATTCCACTAAAGTTGTATCTGCGGCAGCAAAAGGCATCAATACGTTGTTTAAACAGTTTCCTGTTCCTATTGCTCAACAACAGTAGATGATTTGAGCCATCAGTTTATTGCACTTCACGCAATTCTTCCCATCGCGATGTGTAGCGCGGACTGCGGAGTTCTTGGCGCATTTTCCAATTGCGTTTTGTGCCTGCCGTTGCAAATTGGATGATGTCGTTGCGCATGGCAAAGTTGATATTGTCAATGGTATGCATGAGCAACCTGTTTTGTTGTGGTATCTTGTCTGCAAACAAATTCCCCTGTACCGATTCATCTGGTACAATATTGCTTAAGATGACACCTGCTTTTTTATACACACAGCCTTCTTGATACAATTGTGCAGCCAGTGCTACTGCTGGCTTGATGAGTTGATGGGTAGATGCTGTGGCATGCGGTAAATGCACGTATCCGCCCACGCTGTTGCCATGTCTGAATTTGCCGCCCTGGTGTTCTTGTTTGGGTATCACAAAAACATAAATTACTGAAGCGGCAGATTGTTGCCTTCTTAATTTTTCTGCAGCTCGCGTAATATAAGTGGCAATGGCTTCTTTAATCTGTTCTTTGCTGGTAACATTTTTACCAAACATACGCGTAGTGGCAATCATTTTTTTATTGATCAAGGGGTCTTTCATTTCTATACTGGGGATACCGTTCAATTCTCTGAGCAATCGTTGACCAACAATGCCGCCTAAGTTTTTTTGTACCCATGCAGCTGGCATACTGCGTAAATCAAAAGCCGTATTAATATTGTATTTGCGCAATTTTTCCGCATACTGCCTGCCGATTCCCCAAATGTCTTCAACAGCCGTTCGCTGCAAAGCCTCTGCAATACTTTCTGGCGAATCAAGTACCATGATGCAATTGGTGGCTGCCTTATTTTTTTTGGCCAATCGATTGGCCACTTTACTCAAAACTTTGGTGGTTGCAACACCAATTGATACTTTAATACCTGTCCATTGTTCCACTGTATCTTTTAGGTGGATTGAAAACGCCGTTAATTGGTCTGTTGCAATATGATCGAGCGTTACAAAGCATTCATCCACCGAATACACTTCTACAGCCCCGGCGGGTAAAAGTTGCCGCAGGGTTTCCATAACGCGCCAGCTTAGATCCCCATATAAATTATAGTTGGAAGAAAATGTATGCACGCCTTTTTGTTCAATCAGTTGCTTGGCCTGAAAATAGGGCACGCCCATGGCCACGCCTACTTGTTTGGCTTCATCGCTGCGCGACACAATGCAACCGTCGTTGTTGCTGAGTACCACAACGGGTGCATGCTGCAGCGCAGGTAAGAACAGCCTTTCGCAGGAACAATAAAAACTATTACAATCAATAATGCCAATCATATTCTTTGATCATGATAACGCTGGTGCATCATTACACTGCGTGGATTGAATACGTTACAACGCCCCATACCTGGGCACGTTCGTCGAAACCGCTGAGTGGTATATCCGAAAATTTTTTGTTCTCGGCCACTAAGGTTAATTGGTTAAAATTTTTGTGCAACCGCCGCACCAACAATTCGCCATCTAAAATGGCAATAATGATTTTGCCACTGACGGGTTTAATGCTTCGGTCTACCACTAAAGTGTCGCCGCTAAAAATGCCCGCTCCAATCATGGCGTCGCTGTTCATGCGAAAGAAAAAAGTAGCTGGCTTGTTGTGCACCAATTGTTCGTTTAAGTCGATGCCTCGTTCCATATAATCGTCGGCAGCCGCCCCAAACCCTGTGGCATTGGCAGTAGGTACTTCCCACTGTGTGTATTGCTTAGAGCCCTTATAGGCGGCTCCGTACCCGATTTCCCCATCCATAAAATAAATTTTTACTTACTAAATAATTTAGTAAATTTATACTAAAATAATTATCAATTAAATTTTTGTTTATGCAGACAGGATTTGTTTTGAACAGTGCTAAACAGCCTCGGATTGGTGGTGAAAGAGAGCAATACTTGCTCATGGCTTATCCTCGTTTTGCAGCTACGGCTCAGGTAACCCATCTTGGGCGCCCGCTGTTACAGACCACAGAAACCGCGTTTCATACGCTGCCAATTGAAATAGCGGTCTTTGAAGCCACCCAACAAATGGAGGATACCATTATCCGCTGGATGCACCGCATCATCAGTAATAGAGCGGCATTTACCATACAGGTCAACCAACAAATAGACGCAACGGGCAAATTAATGCTGCGCATTGCCGACACAACCCCTTTTCAACAATTGGCCAGTCAACTTGGGGTGGTGAGTCAGTACATCAGCAGTTACCATTGTCCGGATATGTATTTCAGTATGCGTCCGTATTTAAGGCCCAGCCAGCCAAGCTTTGATGCCGAACTCACCATTACCGAATTGGTGTTAATGCGCAAGCGATACGAAGCCGCCGATTATCGCCAAGTAAATGTATTTGGCCTGAAACCTTGATTGATGCAGGTGCTTTGAAGAGTTAGCTTTATTTTCGTTAAAACTAGTAACGTTTAATGGAATCAGTTATCGCAGCAATTGAAGCATTGTGTCAACAAATACTCAAGTTAACACCAGATAGAATTGAAAAACTGCCCCAGAGTGGCAGTGACCGAGTGTATTTCAGGGTATATGCCGGCACCCAAACTTGGATTGCCACTTACAATATCAATACCAAGGAAACCGCCACATTTGTACATTTTAGCCAGCATTTTAAGCAAGCCAATTTACCGGTGCCAGCCATCGTAGGCGTTAATGCAGAGAGTACCATTTATTTGCAAGAAGACCTGGGAACGGCATCCTTGTTGAATAAACTGGAAACGCATGGACATGGTGATTATCTGTACCAATTGTTTCAACAGAGTTTGGCGCAACTGGCCAGAATGCAAGTTTTGGGCCATCAAGGTTTAGATTATGCTTGGTGTTTAACAGCGAAAGAATTTGGTAAGCAGGCCATCATGAGTGATCTGTTGTACTTTAAATATTATTTTTTAGACACCCTGCAATTGCCATACGATAAGCAAGCCATGCTGGATGATTTTGATGCACTGAGTACTTATTTAACCAGAACGCAGAACAAGTTTTTTATGTTCCGTGATTTTCAAAGTAGAAATATTATCGTGCAAAATGATCAGGTCCATTTTATAGATTACCAAGGGGGTATGCAGGGCGCATTGCAATACGATGTGGCTTCTTTATTATGGCAAGCAAAAGCAGAATTGAGTGAGGAATGGAAAGACCGATTGTTAGAATATTATATGGATCAAGTGGATCCTTTGTTACCCGAACCAGTTGATCGCATTACGTTTGTGAGCCAATACAATGGGTATGTTTTAATTCGATTGTTGCAAGTATTGGGTGCTTATGGATTTAGGGGGCTGTTTGAGAGAAAAGCACATTTCTTAGCCAGTATTCCGTTGGCGTTACAGAATCTGCAATTTTTTATCACGCATAAACGTGTAGGCATTGTAACACCTGAATTTGATCGCGTACTTAAATTGGTAGTGGATGATCAAATGATCAACAAATTTATTGCACCACAAGCCAATGAACAAACGCCGTTGGTAATAGAAGTCAATAGCTTTAGTTATAAGCGTGGCATTCCATTAGACGACACAGAAAATGGGGGTGGATTCATGTTTGATATGCGTGGCATTTTAAATCCGGGAAGATTTGATGAGTATAAAAAACAAACCGGAAAAGACAAGCCAGTTCAAGATTTCTTAGAACAAAGAACCAAGATGGACAAATACTTAAATAGTGTTTGGGATTTGATAGACATTACCGTTGAAGATTATTTAAACAGAGGGTTTGCGCATTTGATGATTAATTTTGGTTGCACGGGTGGGCAGCACCGCAGTGTATATGCAGCAGAACAAACAGCCAGACATCTTAGAAACAAATACAAAGTAAAAGTCAATTTAACGCACACCAATAGTGCCAACTGGGTTAAATAGCGCATGATATGAAAGCAATGATTTTAGCAGCCGGATTGGGAACAAGATTAAAACCTTGGACGGATGAACATCCCAAAGCATTGGCGCCAGTAAATGGGAAGTCTTTGTTGCAGCGAAATATTTTGTATTTACAACAATATGGTATTAAAGAAGTGGTGGTTAATGTGCATCATTTTGCTGATCAAATTATTGAGGCAGTTGAAGCCAATCATGGCTGGGGATCTAAAATCATTATTTCCGATGAAACAGATGTGGTATTAGAAACAGGTGGCGGATTAAAAAAAGCAGCGCCTTATTTTAATGGGGACGCGCATATGGTATTAATGAATGCCGATATACTCACCAATATGCAATTGGATCAAATGATTCAACAACATAAAGAAACAGGGGCTTTGGCTACATTGGCTGTTTCACAAAGAACCAGCAGCCGTTATTTTTTATTTGGTGAAGACAGCCAATTAAAAGGTTGGAAGCACGAAGGAACTGGTGAAGTAAAACCTGCAGGCCTTGATACCACTGGATTGCATAAGCGCGCATTCAGTGGCATACACGTGATTCAACAAGCATTGTTCAGCAAAATAAATCAGACCGGTAAATTTTCAATGGTAGATGTGTATTTAGCTTTATGCGATACAGAACATATTTATGGCTTTGATCATACCGGTGCTTTGTTATTAGATGTAGGAAAGCCTGAGAGTTTAACCAAAGCCGCCAACTTATTTCCTTAATGCCTACATCCATTCATTTTGCCTTAATTGGCTGTGGCAATATTGCCGCAGAGCATCTTGCGCAAATCAATCGTGTTGGGGTTTTAAGCGCTGTAGTAGACATTGATGTAGCAAAAGCCAAGCGAATGGCTGATCTGTATCAAGCACCTTTTTTTGACAGTGCCGCCGACCTATTTGCGGCTCATTTACCCATTGATGTTGTGGTGATAGCAACACCCAATGGATTACACGCAACGCAGGCTATAGAAGCCATGCAAGCTGGTTACCATGTATTGGTGGAGAAGCCTATGGCGCTTACAGTGGATGCTGCAGAAGCCATGCATAGCGTTTCTTTAGCTACGGGTAAACAAGTGTTCTTGGTAATGCAAAACCGCTTTAATCCACCAGTACAAATGCTGTACGACTTATTGCAAAAACAAGCATTGGGAAAAATTCAAGAAGTTCAAGTCAATTGTTTTTGGCATCGACCTGCGGCTTACTATATCAATAGTTGGCATGGCACTTTAGATTTAGATGGCGGTACATTATTCACGCAGTTCAGTCATTTCATTGATTTATTGTGTTGGTTATTTGGACCTGTATCAACCGTTACGGCTCAGTTGCGCAATCGACTGCATCAAGGCTTAATGCAATTTGAAGATGAAGGCGATTTGCAAATCATATTTGAATCAGGTATTCATGCGCAGATGGCCTATTCTGTGAATGAGCCAATTGCCAATCGTGAAGGATCATTAACCATCATTGCAGAAAAAGGTACTGTAAAAGCAGGCGGCGCTTATTTGAATGAGTTGGAGGTGAACATGGATGATGATGCATTGACGCTTTCCATTCATCAAGCATATGATAGGGTAAAAAAAGAAGTGAAAACCGCGAATGATTATGGCCATTATCAAGGAAGCATGCGCAACCACTACAAAGTGTATGATGCTTTGGTAGCTACACTTTTGCATCAACAAACTTATTATACTACTATTGAAGAAGGCAAAAATACAGTTGGGCTAATCAATCGAATCTATCAGGCACGATTATTGAAATAATTTTTTTAAATGGAATCATATGCTACCTACTTTTAATTTAATTGACGCATCGGTTCGGGATGTAAAGTTTGGAAAAAATGTAACCATTGTTGGGCCAGTCAATATTTATGGATGCAGCATTGGACATGATTCAATGGTTGGACCGTTTACCGAGATACAGAGCAATGTGCAAATTGGGGAACGTTGTAGAATACAATCCCATAGCTTTATTTGTAGTCTGGTAGAAATAGGGAACGATTGTTTTATTGGACATGGCGTGATGTTTATCAATGATTTATTTGCTGAAGGCAAACCCGCTGGTGATCAGGCCAAATGGCAACCCACTCATATTGGTAATCATGTATCTATTGGCAGTAATGCCACCATATTACCTGTGCAAATATGCGACCATGTAGTGATTGGTGCGGGCGCTGTTGTTACAAAAGACATTACAGAACCTGGTGTATATGCAGGTAATCCAGCAAGAAAAATTCGCTAGGCTATTTAAACTTTGATATAGATTTTTTTCTTGTCTAAAATATAAACGATCAGCCAATAGAAGGCAATCATTGTTAATGCATAAACCAAAGAGCCAACTCTTGGATCTTCGGCAATTGGTTCGCAGAGATGTTTGTAAAACCAAGACAAAAATGAGGTATAATGTTTGGTGCCATCTGCATCTGTTTCTGATACCCAACGTAAAAGGCTGGCAATTCTTGGCAAGAATCCACTGAGTACAAAAATGAACAAAGGATTTTTACCAAACACGTCAAAGAACTTGCTCCAGGCACCTTTGGCGCCTCTGAATTCAATGGCATAAATCATCACACCGATGGTTAACATCGCTAACCCTGTTGTATAAATGGTATAACTACTGGTCCATATTTTTTTATTGATGGGGAATACCAGATCCCAACAATATCCGGTAGCCGTTAGCACTAGACCTGCTACTAATAAACCACTGAGCATATCGGTATTCTTGCCCTTGAGTTGAATATACTGCCCCACTAAAAATCCAAAAATAACTTGTACAATGGCAGCTGGTGTACTCATGAAGCCCTCGGGGTCAAAGGGTACCCCTTCGCCTTTGTAAATATGTGACTCTCCTAAAATATTGATATCAATTGGGTTACCAAACCAGCCTTGTAAACTATAAGGGTCATCAGTAGCCCCAAATGCATAACAGGCAAACCAATACAATAATAAAATGGTCATTCCAATGATATAGGCGCCCTTGGTTTTGCCATAGAAAACAATCACCGATGCAAAAAAATAACAAAGTGCAATCCTTTGTAAAACACCCAAAATGCGAACGTTTTCCCAGGTTTTGCCAACCAAACTATCACCATCCCATTTCACAAATGGACTCCAATGCAACAGCACACCAATGCCAAAGATTAACAAAGTACGTTTGATCACTTTTTTCCAGAATTCACCAGCACCAGCTGCTTCAAAGCGGGGCATTACAAAAGCCATGGCATTGCCTACGGCAAATAAGAAAAAAGGAAATACCAGATCCGTAGGGGTTACGCCATGCCAGGGGGCATGCTTCAAAGGGCCAAAAATATGGCTCCAACTGCCTGGATTATTTACCAGAATCATGAGTGCCACGGTAGCCCCTCTAAAAACATCTAAGGAATAGTATCTGTTGCCCATAATTAAACTGTTGCCACTAAGTTAATCCAAATGGTTTAGTGAGCCAATTTATAGAGATATGCTGATAAGGTTGCATATTTGCATCAATCTATTCGCATGAAAAAAGCATTAATAACGGGAATCACCGGACAAGACGGTGCGTATTTAGCAGAACTACTGCTCAAGAAAGGCTATGAAGTGCATGGCATCAAACGCAGAAGTTCGTTATTTAATACGCAAAGGATTGATCATTTTTATGAAGACCCGCATATTCCAGATCGCCATATGGTGTTGCATTATGGCGATTTAACCGATAGCACTAATTTAATTAGAATCATTCAAGAAGTGCAGCCAGATGAAATTTACAATTTGGCCGCGATGAGCCATGTGCACGTGAGTTTTGAAACGCCAGAATATACGGCCAATGCGGATGGTGTAGGCGCCTTAAGAATATTAGAAGCCATTCGTTTATTGGGGTTAACACAAAAAACCAAGTTTTATCAAGCATCTACCTCAGAGTTATACGGATTGGTACAGGCGGTTCCTCAAAGTGAAACCACGCCATTTTATCCCAGAAGTCCTTATGCAGTTGCTAAGCTGTATGCATACTGGATTACCGTAAACTATCGCGAAGCATACGGCATGTTTGCTTGCAATGGAATTTTATTTAACCATGAAAGTCCACTGCGTGGTGAAACCTTTGTTACCAGAAAAATTACTCGCGCAGTTGCCAGAATTTCCATGGGATTGCAAGAGACTTTATATCTGGGAAACTTAGATGCACAAAGAGATTGGGGCCATGCCAAAGACTATGTAGAAGGCATGTGGCTGATGATGCAACAAGACAAGCCTGAAGATTATGTATTGGCTACAGGGATTACCACGTATATCCGCGACTTTGTAAGAATGGCATTTGCAGAAGTAGGGGTAACCTTGCAATTTTCAGGTGAAGGCGTTAATGAAGTGGGTGTTATCAGTCAAATTGATCGGGCTGGGGATCATCAAATGGTGATTGGACAAACAGTGGTTAAAGTAGATCCACGCTATTATCGACCCACCGAAGTTGACTTATTAATTGGGGATGCTACCAAGGCAAAAACCAAATTGAACTGGGTGCCGAAATACACTTTAGCCGAAATGGTTAAGGAAATGGTGGCTGCAGATATAATTGTATTTAAAAAGGAACAGTTGTTGCAAAACAATGGATT
>JAIXYL010000001.1 GCA_027490265.1 Sediminibacterium sp. | reverse complement strand
TGATGGTCTGCCCTACTAATATGCGCAATGAATTGTACCGCTTAATAGATACAGAAATCAAATATGCCAAAGCTGGAAAACCAGCTGGGATTATTTTAAAAGTGAACTCACTCAGCGATGCTAGTTTAATTGATAAGCTTTATGCTGCTGGGGCCGCTGGTGTGAAAATTGATATGGTGGTGCGCGGCATTTTTTGCGCAGAGATCGACCGTAAAAAATTCAAACAACCCGTAAAAGCCATCAGCATTGTAGATGAATACTTAGAGCATGCCAGGGTGATGATTTTCCATAATTTGGGCAAAGAGAAAGTATATATTTCAAGTGCTGATTGGATGGTTCGAAACCTGAATCACCGTGTAGAAGCAGCTGTACCCATTACAGACCCTATAATCAAGCAAGAATTAATTGATATTATCCACATTCAGTTAAGAGACAATGTAAAAGCAAGAATTCTCAACAGTGAATTAGCCAACAACTATGTACCTTTCGCAGGTAAAAAGTTGGTAAGATCGCAAATTGAAACTTACCATTACCTGTTTAGAAAAAACAATACCAACAGTGAGGCTAGCAGCAATAGACATCGGGAGTAACGCAGCAAGATTATTGATTGTTGAAGTCAGTAACGATAAATTGGGTAAACCGCAGTTTAATAAATTGAATTTGGTGCGGGTACCCCTCAGGTTGGGTTTTGATGTATTTGCCAACGGAGAGATTTCTAAAGAGAAGCGCGGCATGATCCTCCAGACCATGAAAGCGTATAGTCACTTACTGAATGCATACAATGTAAAAGATGTGATTGCCTGTGCTACAAGCGCCATGCGAGATGCGTCTAATTCTGCAGATATTATCAGAAAAGTAAAACTAGAAACTGGGCTAGGCATTGAAATCATTAGTGGCGATTTAGAAGCGTCCATCATTTACGAAAACCATATTGCAGAAAATATGGACGTGGCCAATAGCTATATGTATATTGACGTGGGCGGTGGTAGTACAGAGTTGACATTTTTTAGCGATGGCAAACTCACGTTTAAACAATCATTCAATATTGGTACCATTCGATTATTGAAAGATATGGTGGATGACCATAAGTGGAATGAGATGAAAGACTATATCAAACAAGCAACCAAGGGTTATAAAAAAATCATTGCGATTGGTACGGGAGGCAATATCAATAAAGTGTTTTCACTAAGCAAGAAAAAAGACGGCAAGCCTTTGAACCTAGACTTATTAAAAGATTATTATAAGGAGTTGTCTAGTTTTTCACTTGAAGACCGCATCAATATTTACAAACTCAGACATGACCGCGCTGACGTGATTGTGCCCGCGCTACAAATTTATATCAACGTGATGCGCTGGGCAGACGCAGACGAGATTTACGTACCCAAAATTGGGTTAGCAGATGGGCTTGTGCAGCATTTGTATGCCGAAATTCACCGATGATTTGCCCATTTTCAGCCCCTTTTTGACTAAATAATGCGCATACACCCTACATTTGAAATGCCCAAAGCGTATTCCCCGATATGATAAAAAACATTTCAGATAAAAACAGGACCATTCAATTGGTAGCACATGCAGCTGCTTGGTTGTGTTTTTTCTTTTTGCCTTACTTGGTCTTTTTCCCAAGATTGAGAGACTTTAGTATGAGCAATCATATGCTAACGGTGATTGTGCTCAATAATATCATGCTCATGGTGTTCTATTATTTAAACACCATGGTATTGATTCCAAAATTACTGATCAAAGAAAAATGGGTACTTTATATATTAAGTTTGGTGGCCTGTTTATTGTTTTTTTTATACGTGCCCAGAACATTGGCTATGTGGATTTATCCTCCTGAAATTCCATTAAATGTAACGGAGAATACTAAGGGCATTAACTTAAGGAGCAATCGCATTGGCAGAATCAGAAGAAGACCCTATGCCGACTTTTTTAATACGGTCTTATTTTTATTGGTCATCACATTTGGCGCATGTATTGAAGTTGTCAGAAGATGGCTACAAACAGAACAGAACAGGAAGGAAACAGAGCATGAGCGCATCAATACTGAGTTGTCCTTTTTGAAATCACAAGTGAATCCTCATTTCTTTTTTAACACCCTCAACAATATTTATTCTTTAGCCATTGTTAAGAGTGATAAAACCGCACCTGCCGTTTTAAAACTATCGGCCATTATGCGCTATATATTAACAGAAACCGAACGCGATTTGGTACCACTTGAAAACGAAGTAGCGTTCATTCACAATTATATTGAATTGCAGCAAGTAAGATTGACTGATAAAGTTCAAGTGAATTTTACCATAGAAGGCAATACTTCACCATTATTAGTAGCTCCGCTTATTTTTATTCCTTTCGTAGAAAATGCTTTTAAATACGGGGTTAGTACCAAAGAACAGAGTTCAATTGATATTCAATTGAAAGTAACGCAGCAAGAGATTCATTTTTATTCTAAAAATTATATTGTACAATCAGAAAACAATATGATGGAAAATACTGGCATTGGCATTAATAATGTCAAGCGCCGATTAGAATTATTGTATCCAGAAAAATTTGAACTCAGCCACCAAATAGAAAACGGTTATTATATTGTAAAACTTTTGATTAATACTGCTTCATGATTAAATGTATCGCCATCGATGATGAGCCACTAGCTTTACAAGTGGTGCAGGAATATTGCAGTAAAATTTCATTCCTATCTCTAGAGAAAACCTTTACTGATACGGATGAAGCAAGAGCATATTTACAACAGAACAAAGTAGATATTTTGTTTTTGGATATACAAATGCCTGATATCACGGGTCTACAGTTTTATAAAAGCTTAACAGTAAAACCCATCGTGATTTTTACTACCGCTTACAAAGATTATGCTGTAGATGGTTTTTCTGTAGACGCCGTAGATTATTTACTCAAGCCTTTTGAATACGACCGGTTTTTAAAAGCTTGTTATAAAGCCAAAGAGTATCTTGAGTTCTTGAGTTCTCAAGAGTTACAACTCAATTCTATTTTTGTAAAAGTGAATTATGAGATTTTAAAAATCAATTTAAAAGATATTGAATTGATTGAAGCCTTAGACGATTATATCAAAATTTATATTAAACCTTCCCCTGTTTTAACCCTGATGACTTTAAAAAGTATTGGCGACAAGTTGCCATCAAGAGATTTTTTAAGAGTCCACAGATCATTCATTGTTCCAGTTCATAAAATTGAGAAATTCAGTAAATCAAAAATCTGGATTTCTGGTAAAGAAATCCCTATTGGCAGCAGTTATAACCAGGTATACGATCAACTTTTACAAGTGTCTAAATTAGGCTAAACCCTATTCCATTTTTGAGTGTACCTTTGCCGAAAATCATTTTATGGAATTCTTGCAGCAGTTAGGATTGCAACAGCATAACCCAGGCGTTTCTTCAGGTACACAATGGTTAACAACCCATGGCGCAACCATTGAATCGTTCTCTCCGGTAGATGGCAAAAGCATCGGTACAGTTGCTTCCGCAGATCAAGCCAGTTATGAAAGCTTAATGCAAACCAGTTTGGCTGCTGCCAAAGAATGGCGGAATTGGCCTGCCCCAAAAAGAGGCGAGATTGTAAGACAAATTGGAGAAGCACTTAGAGCAAACAAAACGCCTTTGGGTCAATTGGTAAGTTATGAAATGGGCAAAAGTTTACAGGAGGGTTATGGAGAAGTGCAGGAAATGATTGATATCTGTGACTTTGCAGTTGGCTTGTCTCGTCAATTGTATGGATTAACCATGCACAGTGAAAGACCACAACACAGAATGTACGAACAATGGCATCCATTGGGCGTAGTGGCCATTATTTCAGCGTTTAACTTTCCAGTAGCGGTCTTTAGCTGGAATGCAGCGTTGGCTTGGATTTGTGGGAATACAACCATTTGGAAGCCAAGTGAGAAAGCACCTTTATGTGGCGTAGCTGTTCAAGAAATTATTGCCAAAGTATTTGCAGCAAATCATGTGCCTGAAGGGGTCAATTGTTTGATTCAAGGAGGCAGAGAAGTGGGCGAATGGTTAAGCAAGGATACCAGAATTCCTTTGGTGTCGGCTACAGGTTCTACCAGAATGGGCAAGTTGCTCAGCGCTACGGTTGCAGCAAGATTAGGAAAAAGTATTTTAGAATTAGGTGGCAACAATGCCATCATTATTTCTAAAGATGCAGATTTAGATATGTCGTTGATTGGTTGTGTGTTTGGTGCAGTTGGTACTGCAGGTCAAAGATGCACCAGTACCAGACGATTGATCATTCATGAATCGGTTTATGATGCATTCACTACTAAGTTGGTTAAAGCCTATGCACAATTAAGCATTGGCAATCCATTGGATCCCAAAAATCATGTAGGCCCATTGATTGATCAGGATGCAGTGGCTATGTATTTAAAAGCCATTGAAGATTGCAAAGCACAAGGCGGACAGTTTTTGGTTGAAGGTGGTGTGGTAACAGGTGCTGGTTATGAAAGTGGCTGTTATGTTAAACCATGTATTGCAGCAGTAACCAATGAATTGGCCATTGTACAACACGAAACCTTTGCGCCCATTCTATATGTGATGAAGTATTCAAATTTAGATGAGGCGATTGCCATGCAAAATAATGTGCCACAAGGTTTGTCATCAGCAATTATGACCTTGAATATGCGCGAAGCTGAATTATTCTTGTCGGCAAATGGTAGCGATTGTGGTATTGCCAATGTGAATATTGGTACGAGTGGTGCAGAAATTGGTGGTGCATTTGGTGGTGAAAAAGAAACTGGTGGCGGCAGAGAAAGTGGCAGCGATGCTTGGAAAGCCTATATGCGCAGACAAACCAATACCATCAACTACGGCACCAATTTACCATTGGCGCAAGGCATTCAATTTGATTTATAAATACTTAATGAGTAGGCCACTATTCTAAGCTGGGTTGTGCAACACTATTTTGAACTGCGCAACGCTGATATGATCTGTGCAACACTTACATGAGCTCTGGATCACTTACATGAACTGTGCATCAGTATAAAGGACTGCCTGCAACATTAAAATTGAGGGTAAACTGGTGGAAGACCGACTGCTGGTAGAAACCGGTTGCGTAACGAATATGCAATTTTTTATGCAAGAAGCCTGCACCAGCAGTGAGGCCATTCAAGCCACTGGTGGCATTAAAAATATTTAAGTCTTGTCTGCGTAAAAAATTGTACCCAATACTGAACTCTATTTTATCATTTACATAAAACTGTGTAGCCAAAATTAAATGGGCGAAAGTCTTTTGTAATAAGCCGGCCGTTCTTAAATCACCCTCGGCCCCATTAAATGCTGTATCGTTATACAGAATATTTAAGCGATGTAAATTGTGTGCAGTTAATGAAAATTGCAAGGGCGCATTGGCCAAACGCTTGCTGATACCAGCTTGCAGATCAAATGGCAATTCTTCTTTTGCCGCTCCGCCATAAGTACTCAATTGGGTACCCATATTCTTAACCACAATCGCTGCTTGCAATTGTTGCGCTGTATCAATATAATTGAACCCAATATCCATTGCAATCCCAGAAGACCTGAATAATCCATAGTTGCTTTGAATAAACTTTACTGCAGCGCCAATATAAAATCGCTCATTGTATTGTTTACTGGCCATCAGTTGCAAAGCAAAATCATTGGGTTTTATAGTGCCTAAAATATTACCAGCTGCATCGGTTTGTGTAATATTGCCGTAGTGCAAGTATTGTAAACCCAATCCCCAATTGATCTTGGTAGGATGGTGATGAAATGCCGCAACAGCACTGTAATTGCTGATGCCAGCTAAAAAACCATTGAAAGAAGTGGCCACTTGTTGGTGCATGGTATACCGTAACAGCGCAGGGTTGCTCAACCCCAAAGACACATCATTGTTTTGTTGGCTGATATTGATGCCACCCAATGCCGCAACCTGCGCAGACCCTGGTTGAGACAAAAAATTATAAACGGCATTGCCACCGAGTGTTTGCGAAAACGGCTCAGTGGCAATGAAAAAAAAATTAATTAATAAAATGATGCGCTTCATTCAATGTTAAAACTACAACTATACAAGCGCATAATCAACTACTTGCTGCATGGTTTTAACATAATGGAATTGTAGCCCTTTAATAAAAGTGCTGTCAATTTCAGCTACGTCTTTTTGATTCAAATGACAGAGTACTATTTCCTTTAAACCAGCACGCTTGGCAGCCAATACTTTTTCTTTGATGCCGCCAACAGGCAACACTTGACCACGTAGGGTAATTTCACCAGTCATGGCTAAGAAAGGCTTGACTTTTCTTCCAGTAAATGCAGATGTAATAGACGTGAGCATGGTAATACCCGCACTAGGACCGTCTTTGGGCACAGCGCCTTCAGGCACATGAATATGAATGTTCTTGTTTTTAAATAATTCAGGATCAATACCCAATTTTTTATAATTGGCTTGAATATAACTAAGTGCAGTAGTAGCACTTTCTTTCATGACATTGCCCAAGTTACCGGTAAGTTTAAGTTCACCTTTGCCATCACTTAAAATGGTTTCAATGAACAAGATATCACCACCTACGTAAGTCCAAGCAAGGCCAACTACTACCCCAGCCATATTGGCTGTTTTATAAATTTCATTGCTGTAGCGTTG
>JAIXYL010000173.1 GCA_027490265.1 Sediminibacterium sp. | reverse complement strand
GAAACCCCCAAGGTAGACTCGGCGAGCATTGTAAGGGGGATTATGAACAAAGTGGTCACCAATACCATTCAGTTCAAAACCTTTAATGCCAAAATCAAGATTGATTACGAGAGTGCTGAAAACAGCGATAGCTACACGGGCTATTTAAGCATTATCAAAGACTCTTTGATTTTTATTCGCATTAGGGGTTCTTTTTTGGGTATTTCGGCTGAAGGCTTACAAGTCAAAATTTCAAAGGATTCGGTAGTATTGGTGAAAAAAGTGGGCGACAAATATGTGCAGTACAGAACCATTGATTATTTGAAGGAAGCCACACAGATTCCCTTTGACTTTTATACTTTACAAGACCTCTTGATTGGGAACCCGGTTTTTATTACCCCCAATATTGTTTCGTACCGTGAGTCCGCGTCTAATTTGTCGGTGCTGATGGTGGGCGATATTTTTAAACACCTGATTTCCTTGTCTACCAACGATTTCAGGGTGATGCACAGCAAATTGGATGATGTAGATGTGCAACGCAATAGAACCTGTGCCATCAGTTTCAGCAATTATCAACCCATGGGCATTTACCAGTTTGCAACCCAACGCAAAATAGTGGTGGCCGAAAAGGGGAAATTGGATATCAACCTTGATTTTAAAGAGTTCAGCCTAAATGAACCGTTAAAATATACGTTTGAAGTACCTAAAAACTACAAACGAAAGTAATTTAAAGACGGTTTTAACGTTTATAGTTAGATATTGAGGTGGCCTAAAGAATAGTGTTTGCAGCGGCAATTTTTATTTATAGAAACTTTTAATTTTTGATGATGCTTAAAAAGATGTTCCCTGTTTTGTTAGTGCTGCTATTGGGTGGCTTAGTAGCCAATGCGCAAAACAGAGAAGATTTGCAAAAACAAAAACAAGGCATTGAAAAGGAGTTGGCTGAACTGAACAAGCTCTACCGCGAAACGCAGAAAAATACCAAGACCTCTGTGAAGCAACTGGCCATTATCAAACGTAAAATCAATGCGCGTGAAGCTTTGGTGAACAGCATTAACCGCGAAGTGAAGCAATTAGATGAAACCATTTATTTGAACGAACGCGATATCTATCGGTTGCGCAAAGAATTGGATACACTCAAAGTAAAATATGCCAAGAGCATTGTGTTTGCTTACAAGAACAGAAGCAGTTATGCGTATTTGAATTTCTTGTTTTCTGCTGGTAGTTTTAATGATGCCATGAAGCGCATGACCTATTTAAAAAGTTATCGTCAAAATCGCGAAACCCAGGCGAACACCATTGTAAAGAGTGAACAATTATTACAAGAAAAAATTGGGGTACTCAGCAATAATAAAAAAGAACGCTTGAGTACACTTGAAGTACAGAACAAACAATTGCTCGATTTACAAGAAGACCGCAAAGAGCAAGACCAAGTAGTGGCGCAATTGAAGGGCAAAGAAAAAGAACTGAACAAACAAATTCGCGATAAGGAAAACCAACGTCAGAAAGTGGCCGTTGCCATCAATGCGGTGATCAGACGTGAAATTGAAGAAGCCAAAAAACGCGATGAAGCCAAGCGTTTGAAAGCTTTAGAAGACGCTCGTAAATTAAAAGCGGCCCAAGACGCAGCAGCGGCGCAGGCTGCAGCCGACAAGAAAAATGCCGCAGGTACAACCAGCAAACCTGTTGCAGGTTCTACACAAGGGGCTAAGCCGCCCACCAATAATGCGGTGGTAGCCAACGGCTCGGCGGGTGCGAACAACGGCAGTGCCAATCCCCCCAAACCAAATTTAAATGATCCAGTGACTGGGGTATCTTCTGCATCCAAAGACAGAACCTATTCGCCTTTAGAATCTACGCCTGAAGGCATGGAGCAATCCATCAATTTCGAGAACAATCGTGGGCGTTTGCCTTGGCCAGTGAGCAATGGTATTGTTACGGTGGGATTTGGCACGCAAAGTTATGCTGGTACCAAGTTGATGCAAAAATCAGACGGTCTTGAAATAGCTGTGCCGGTTGGTTCGCCTGTGCGTTGTGTAGCCGACGGCGAAGTAGTGTATGCAGGGGAAGTGGCCGATGAAAATATTGTATTAGTGAAGCATGGTAAATATTTTACTGGGTATAAAAATTTATCATCCGTGTCTGTATCACGCGATCAAAAAGTGAAAGCGGGCACGGTGCTTGGTAAATCAGGTACGTCTATTGATGGTGAAGGCGGTATATTATTCATGATCATGAATGACAAAAGTGTTGCGCAGAATCCCGCGCCTTGGTTGCGATCTAAGTAATTCATGTAACTAATTTCATTATCTTGTTGCAAAGCTTACCATGCAACAATATATTCTATCTTTTGATCAGGGTACTACCAGTAGTAGAGCCATTGTTTTTGATAAAAAAGGTGCCATTGTTTCTACGGCACAAAAAGAATTCACACAAATTTTTCCGCAGCCTGGTTGGGTTGAACACGATGCCAACGACATTTGGAGTACACAAATAGGTGTGGCCGCAGAAGCCATTACCAAAGCGGGTTTGAGCATTCAACATATGGCCGCCATTGGCATTACTAATCAACGGGAAACCACAGTAGTTTGGGACAAACAATCAGGCATACCTGTTTACAATGCCATTGTTTGGCAAGACCGCAGAACGGCTGATTATTGCGATCAATTAAAGGCCGCGGGCCATGCATCAAGCATTCAGCAAAAAACTGGCTTGATTGTGGATGCTTATTTTTCTGCTACCAAAGTGAAATGGATTTTAGACAATGTTCCTGATGCGCGGGCTCGTGCGGAAAATGGCGAATTGTTGATGGGCACTATTGATACTTGGTTGGTATGGAAACTCACCAATGGTCAAGTGCATGTAACCGATGTATCGAATGCGTCGCGAACCATGTTGTATAATATCCATGATTTACAGTGGGATCAAAGCTTACTCGAGTTGTTCGGTATCCCAGCAGCGATGCTCCCTCAAGTTAAAAGTTCTTCTGAAATCTATGGCCATACGCAAAGCATTTTAACATCGCACCCT
>JAIXYL010000041.1 GCA_027490265.1 Sediminibacterium sp. | reverse complement strand
GTTTTTTAAAATGCGTCAAAATGGTATAAGGTGATGTTTCAAAACTTTCTTCTTCTACAATTGAAACAGAGAGATTAATAAAGTCTTTATTGATGCTTTCAATAAGCCATTCGTTACGCCCTTTAGGCAAAAAAGAATGGGCCAACTTAGTAATTTGAAGAGACTCATCTTCACTTGACTTTGACAAATCTGTTGTTTCACTATTGTTTTGTATGGCTTGCTTAGACCCAAATATTTGATGCACAAATACTACTTGATCAAAGAATTGGCTACTGGGAATTTGTTTCAAAGAATGCATGGTATACATCCGCATACGAATGTATGCGCTATCATAATCCGCTGGAATTAAAAAGCCTGCTTCTGCACCGCCAAGCTGGGATAGATATACTTGATGCGCCAATAAATTTCCATCCGCGTGATACCAATCAACATAAATATTCATTGGCTGCATTTGCAAGCCTTGAGGCGTACGTAAATAAATTTTACTAAAAATCTGTTCGCCTTTGTTAAAGATGGTTTGGTTGTGATGGGCGTAGATGGATACGGGGTCAACTTTTTGAGCGGCAGTTGTGAAAGCAACCACCAATAACATACTCATGGCAAGATATTTCATAGGCTTTATTTTATCAATGATCAAGCAATCAACTATTGAACATACACCAAGTTTTGCTTTAAAGGCAAATACCGACTGTTTGGTCCTACCATTAACCTAAAAAGACCAGGCTCTGTTATCCTTACTCCTTTGTTGTTAATCAAAGACAATTTAGGTGCATCGATGTTAAAATACAAAGTCTTTGTTCCACCAGCAGCTATGGAAACTCTTTGAAATCCCTTAAGTGCCATCACCGGTGTAGCCACTGATGATAACTCATCGCGAATATATAATTGCACCACTTCTTCCCCCGCCATCTTGCCAATATTAGAAACATCAACACGAATGGTTACTGTTTGATTACCTTTTATTGTATCTGTAGACAATTGCATGCGATTGTATGTAAACTGGGTATAGCTTAACCCAAAGCCAAATGGGAATAAAGGTTCCCCGCTAAGATCGTGATAATCATCCCCTCTTCCCGTAGGTTTGTGATGGTACACCAAGGGCAGTTGCCCTTCCGATTGTGGAAATGTAATCGGAAGTCTTCCAGCAGGATTGGCTTTGCCAAAAATTAAATCTGCCACAGCATTTCCGCCTTCTTCACCAGGATACCAAACCATCATAATGCCTTTTACTTGATTGATCCAAGGTTTCATCGTGATGGCACTACCACCAATCAACAATACAACAACGGGTTTACCAGTTGCAACAATGGCTTCAATTAATTGTTCTTGATGTGCTGGCAATGCCAATGACGCACGATCTTGAAATTCACCTTCATGAATACCAGCAACCACTATAGCAACATCAGATTGATTGGCAATCTTGCAAGCTGCTTCAATTTTTTGAGCTGCCAAATCATCACCGTCTTTTGCCCACAAAAATTTTATCAGACCATTCCCTTTGGATTCATAAAATTCTATTTTAATGGGGTAAGCTTTCCCTTTCTCGAGATATACTTTTGAGGCTTTCTGATGATAACTGATTTTATCCCATTGATTCACTAATAACTGTCCATTTAAAAAAAGTCTAAATCCATCATTGCCTTCAAGTGCAAGATGATAATACCCGGAATTGGGCACCGTAATAACCCCTTCATAACGAATGGAATAATGATCGGTTGGCAAGGTTGCATCAGGCGGCATAAATGTATAAGATGCATTTATTTGATTCACTTTTACTTGCTTTACCAACTGATTGCCTGGTTCCAAGTCTTTATAAAAACTGGCAGTTAATCCATTGGTAGTTAAGGATGAGTCGGTAAATAAATTGAGCGGAGACACCAAACTGAAAATTGGTTGATGGAGCGAAGCACCTTCAGCATATAAAATAGATTGATCAGCACTTAATTGACTTTTGATACCCTCTAAAATATTGATGGTACCATTTCCTGGGCCACTATACCCACCCAATCTGGCTTTAACTGCATCTTCCCCTATTAATGCAATTGTTTTAGTGGCAGCATTGAGTGGTAATATTTGTTGTTCATTTTTAAGCAATACCACTGATTTTAATGCAGCTTTTTTTGCAATGGATTTGTGTTGTTTGTATTGAATAAAATTTGCTGCAAGAGATTCATCAACATAAGGTTGATCAAACAACCCCAAAGCAAATTTTACACGCAATACTCTTTTTACTGCATCATCAATTCTTGATGTTGGAATAGTGCCGTCTAAAAAAGGTTTGATAAATAATTGGTGATGACTGTAACTGGTTTGAAAAATTACATCCAATCCGTTGATCATTGCATCCGCGCCAGATGCAGGATAGTCCTTGGTTGTATGGTGTAATACGGTTGACCCACCCACTGCACCAGCATCTGAAATAACAAATCCTTTAAACCCCCAATCCTTTTTTAAAGTTTTATTCAATAACCAATCATTGGCAGAACTTGGAGAACCATTCACTGAATTATACGCTGTCATAATTGATCTGGCTCCAGCATTTTGAACCGCATGTTTAAATGGTGGCAAATACAACTCATGTAACAATAGGTTACTCATATGAATGGGATAACTGTCCCTTCCCCCATCCCCAACATTGGCAATGAAATGTTTTGGTGTGGTAACAATCCCAACCGACTCAAACTGCTTGATAAAATTCGCGGCCATTGATGTTACCAGCAATGGATCTTCCCCGTATGTTTCTTCTGTTCTTCCCCATCGCACATCGCTGGCAATATTTAACACTGGTGACAAAATATCTCTAATCCCTCTAGCTTTGGTTTCTGTTGCAATTGCGCTTGCTACCTCTTGCATCAACAGGGTATCAAAACTAGCGGCCAATGCAATGGATTGTGGAAATGCTGTAGCGCCATTTCTTACTAAACCATGTAAGGCTTCATCAAAAGGAATAAATGGAATCCCTAATCTGGTTTGATTAATAAAATAACGTTGTATCTGATTAATTTTCTTCGCAAGTAACAAAGCATTTTCTTTGGTATTGTATTGCAGCATTTGTTGCCCGGCACCTTCAGACATAGAAGCGGCACTTACTTGAAATCCAAAAATACCGTGCTGATATTGATTGGGATTGTCACCCAAGTCGCCTGGTATCATAAACAATTGCCAAAACTTTTCAGTGGGTGTCATTCGACTGATCAAATCATTGACCCTTTGTTCAATTGGATATTTTGAATGTTTATAGATTGGTTTGGCTTGAGCCTTTAATTGAACAGTGCCACAAAGCCCTATGAAAATAAAACAAACAATTTTTCTCATTGAATGAAAATACACAATTACTGAATCTGATTTAAATTATAGTATTAACTTCAGGCATCATCATATTTTATGCAGAAAAGAGCATTTTTAAAAGCCATTACTTTAGGGGGATTAGTGCTGCCGCAAATTGGCAAGTCTATGACCAAGATCATCCCCTCTCAACCCAAAGTATCACCAACCCTTCTTGCAGCAGACGAATCATATTGGGAAAAAATCCGAGCGATGTATCGTTTAAAACCCGACTATATCAACCTTGAAAATGGTTATTATAATATTCTTCCAGAAGCAACACTAAATCATTATTTAAATCTGATTAAGGAAGTGAATTATCATGGTGCGTTCTATATGCGTACAAGACAATTCAATGAACGCGCAGAACAAAATAATTTAATTGCCAATTTTGTAGGTTGCGACCCAACTGAAATAGTACTTACCAGAAATACAACAGAGTCGTTGGACTTAATCATCAGTGGTTATCCATGGGCAGTTGGCGATGAAGCCATTTTTGCGGAACAAGATTATGGTGCCATGATTGATATGTTTAAACAAGTGGCTAAACGACATGGCATCAGTAATAAAATATTGTCATTGCCTAATCATCCAAAATCTGATGATGAAATTGTTGCATTGTATCAAAATGCCATCACCCCAAAAACAAAACTGATCATGATCTGTCATATGGTGAACATCACCGGACAGATACTTCCAGTAAAAAAGATTTGTGATATGGCCCATCAATATGGCGTTGAAGTCATGGTGGATGGTGCACATGCGATTGCACATATTCAATTCAATTTAAAGGAGCTTAATTGCGACTATTATGGCGCCAGTCTACACAAATGGTTGGCCATGCCACTTGGTGTTGGTATGTTGTATATTAAAAAAGAACACCAATCCAAAATATGGCCGCTCTTAGGTGAAAACGACACTGTTAAAGGCATTGCACGATTAAACCATTTTGGCACCAACCCCGTACACACTTATTTAGCATTACAATATGCTATTCAATTTCATCAAAATATTGGAGCTGCCAATAAAGAAGAAAGATTGCGCTATTTGCAAAACTATTGGACTAACAAAATAGTAGATATACCGAATATAATACTGAATACACCAAGAGAAGCCAATCGATCTTGTGCCATTGCAAACGTTGGTATAAAAGGATTAAAGCCATCTGAAATGGCGAGTACTTTACTGAAGACTTATCAAATTTATACAGTAGCAATTGATGGTGCAGGTGTACACGGTTGTAGGATTACACCCAATGTGTTTACCACCACAAAAGAATTAGATCAATTTGTGAAAGCGCTTAAAGAAATGGCCAGTTAATTAAACATCAGTCTTAATCCTGCTTGTAACCATCTGCCAGGCAAAGGCGCACCAATAAAATCATTGAGTGATGTATTGAATACATTATCTGCTTGAATAAATACCAAATGTTGATGAGGACTGAATCTAAAATTTAGTTTTGCATTCATCACAAAATATTGATTACCAATTGGCACCAATACAGGATTTGCAGTTTGTTTTGTTCTGTTTTTATACAATCCTGTCAAATTAATATCAAATCGATTTAGACTATATGTTGCCGCAAAATTGGCTAAGAATTGAGGAGCGGTTGACAAGTAAAAACTCAATGGGCCTTCTTTGTTGACAGTGTTTAACCAAATCAATCCAGTTTTTAATTTGACTGTTTGTTGCGATGAAATTTTCTTCTCAAGTAAATAATCTAATTCAAGTCCAGATACTTGAATACTACTTTGATTCTTCGCCAGTAAATAATTGCCATTGACTACTAAATTGTCTTTCCGAGGCATATCGGCGTATGGTGTAAGACTCCAGTCAATTAAATCTCTGCTGTTTCTATTAAAAGCAGTAAAAGACCATTTGCTCGTTGTTGCAACCATCCAATCCAATCCTATTTCATAATTCATGCTTTTTTCTGCTTGTAAATTAGGATTGCCTATGGAGCCACTTCTAATACCTGTTCTATTAAAATTGTTGTACAATTCAGTGAAATCTGCATGTCGATAAGCATACCCAATACTGGCTCTTGCTTGCAATGGACCAGATTGATAAGACAGATTCATTTGAGGGATCAATACCCAGCCAGTATTATTGGCATACTCAACTCTTATTGACGTATTGGTTGTAAAATGTTGATGAAATGCTTGTTGCCAAATACCATATAATGCTAATTGGTTTACCATATGATTGCCGCGGTCATTCGAGCGGATATGCCTACCAATATATTGTGTACCCAAAGTATATTTAGTGCGCTCACTTTGATTGTATATATACAATCCATTCACTTGAAACAAATTTGAGAAACTTGAATTAGCCGAAGAAACTGAACTGAAACGGTAATTGTCCTCAGTATTTTTGAAGCCTGCACTTAACTGAATTTGGTGTTTATTTTTTTGATATTGTACAGACAATTGATTCCAAAATATTTTCACACGTTCAACTGCAGTATCAGAAACAAATGAAGTATAAAAATTCTGTGCCGCAAACTCACGATCATTGTAAGATGACCTGAACATAAATTCCCATTGATTGAGACGTTTGCCAAACGCCAACGAACCTGCATTTTCTTTCATAAAACCATTAATGCCTCTTTGCGCTGGACCATCTGCAGCATTTCTTAAAGCAGATATTTGGAACTGTTGATTAGTTTGGCGACTGCTGAAATAACCTGAAGTACTGAGCAATCCTAAATCGCCAGCAGCTAATTGTACAATACCTTGACGTCCTATAGTCTGTTTTTTCGAAAAAGTTTTAGTGGTAATATAAATTACCCCTCCCACTGCATCAGACCCAAAAATGCCAGATGAGGCCCCTTTCAAAATTTCAATTTTTTCAATTTCATCTAGCACAACAGGAATGTATCCATTGAAGTGACCGGTATTGGGATCATTTAGCCTGAGCCCATCCAAAATCACTAATACTTGTTGAAAAGTGCCACCCCGCATGCTGATATCACTTTGAGCGCCCAAAGCCCCCCTTGTTTGCACATCTATCCCTGGCAAAAAACGCAAGAGTTCATCTGGGGTTCTAACGGGCAACTGTGCAATATCTTTTGCCGTAATCACGGTGATATTTCTGCCAGTTTTGGAAGCCTTGGTTTCATAAAACGAGCTGGATACAGTCACTGGATCTAAATTTGATTCAGTGGTTTGAGCATAAAACGATTGTTCAACTAAAAAACAGAAGATCAAAACCAAGCAGTATTTCACAACATTTAATTTGGGGCAAATCTATATGCAAACATCCAATTAACGCCTAATTCAGCAGGCATGACCATAATTTTACAATTTCAGTCTTTTTAATCTTTTTTTAAAAAGTTATCCACATTTTTATTTTTCTAGCATTATCAATAAAAAATATAGATAAAAGCTATAATGAATAGGTGAAAAACGAGACGAGTGAATATTTAACATTTAAACTATTGATTTTCAATTAAATGAACTGAAAATAATCCTAAAATACCAAGTGTTTTGTATAAATATTACTTTATTTTTTACTATAACATATCCCATTTCAGTTTGATATAAAATTCCCAGCATGGGAAACGTTGAAAAATTGATACCAACTGAGGAAATCATTACACTTTTGGGAATACTTTAACTATCTTTATATTCATATCTGTGTTCATTACTAACCAGTTATCCGTATCCCCCTTGACCTATCGCTGGATATTCTGAACGCATTATTAGATGATATGAATATTTAAAACTAAAACCAGGCTCATGAAATCAAAAATTTTACTCAAAATTTTGATGCCCCTTTTCCTTCTGTTCTCAGGTAATGTTTTGTTAGCACAAAGTATTACACCAACAGGTTCTATAACTGCATTTACGGCAACTTATGGATCTGCTTCTACTGAACAGAGCTTTACATTTACAGCGACAGGCTTAACAGCTTCTTCTCCTGTAACCATTACAGCACCTACTAACTTCAGAGTATCTTTAACTTCTGGAAGTGGTTTTGCATCTTCAGTTGTGGTAAATACAGATGGTGCAGGTGATGTTACACCAGCTGTAACAATTTATGTTTTAATGCCAAGCGGTATTAATGCAGGAAGTATAACTGGGGGGAATATTACGCTTACAGAAGGTGCAACCAATAATACTGTTGCAATCCCTACCAGTACTGTCAACACTAAAATCTTAACTATCTCTGGTTTATCAGCTAGCAACAAAGTCTACAATGCAACCACTGCGGCTACATTAACTGGAACCGCCGCATTAGTAGGCGTTGAAGCAGGTGATATTGCCAATGTAACATTGGGTGGCACTGCTACTGCAAGTTTTGCAACGGCTACTGTTGGAACTGGAATTACCGTAACGGTTTCTGGCTACACAATTTCTGGTACTGCTGCTGCTAACTACTCTTTAACACAACCTTCTGGTTTAACCGCTGATATCACTACAAAAAGTTTAACCATTTCTGGTTTAACTGCTGACAATAAAGTGTATAATGCAACTACTGCTGCTACTTTAACTGGCACTGCTGCTCTAGTTGGTGTTGAGGCTGCAGATGTAGCCAACGTTACATTGGGTGGTGCTGCCACTGCAAGTTTTGCAACACCTGGCGTTGGAACCGGCATAGCAGTAACTGTTTCTGGTTATTCAATTTCGGGAACTGCAGCTGCGAACTACTCATTAACTCAACCTACGGGTTTATTGGCGAATATTACTGCGAAGGGTTTAACCATTTCTGGTTTAACTGCAGATAATAAAGTATACAACGGTCTTACACCAACAACGCTTTCAGGAACCGCAGCGCTTGTAGGCGTTGAAGCTGGAGATGTTGCTGATGTAACTTTAGGTGGTACTGTTGTTGCAACTTTTGCTACTGCAACTGTTGGAACAGCAAAACCTGTTACAGTTACTGGCTATACTTTATCCGGTTCAGCTTCTGGTAATTATACCGTTGCACAACCAACTGGATTAACCGCTGACGTTACGCCTGCTACATTAACAATTACAGCCAATACTGTTCAAAAATATCATGGAGAAGTTTTAGCATCTCCTGCTACAGGCGTTACTGCTTTCACTTCTACTGGCTTACAAAACAGTGAGACCATTGGCTCTGTTACCATGACTTATGGCACTGGTGCTGCAGCACTTGATCCTATTGCCGTGAACGTTGGATCGGTTGTACCTAGTGTTGCCACAGGTGGTACATTTACTGCCTCTAACTATACCATTACTTATGTTGCAGGTAACCTAAATGTTATTCCAAATATCAATGCATTCTTAAGCAACTTAGTTGCATCTACTGGTGCATTAAATACAGCTTTCAATAAATTCGATCTTGACTACGATACATATGTATTAACTGCAGTCAATAGTTTCACAGTTACACCAACAGTGGAAAATCAATTCGCTACCATTCAAGCAAGAATTGATACTGGTAATGGACCTGGTGCTTATATTCCTTTAACAAGTGGTGTTGCAAGTGCGCCTTTTGCAATCAGAGAAGGTGACAATATCATTGAAATCCTTGTAACTGCTGAAGATGGTGTTACCCAATTAAACTATAGAATCCTTTATCGTCGTGAGTCTACATTTGTAAGCGGCGGCGGTGGCGGTGGCCTTGAAAGCAAAAGCTTGGGCGATGCCATTGCACAGCGTGTATTGAGCAATGCCATCAGCGATATGAACGGTGCTGTTGATTACAAC
>JAIXYL010000022.1 GCA_027490265.1 Sediminibacterium sp. | reverse complement strand
TCTTTAGCATCCAAAATAGCTGTTTCGGAGGGATTGAAATCGCTGATGGATTTCATAATCTCCGCAGGGCCATTTTTGAAACTTACAGATTTAACCAACCATGCAGCCCCTAAAGCATTCGGATTTTGTTGAACCATTGCCTGTCCGGTTTGTGGGTCTGGCACAATGAGGTATTTGGTGTTCAACATATTAATAGCAGGCATGCAATTTGGAAACTTGTAGAACTGGTTTTCAATTAAGTCTTGATAGATACTGAGCTTGGCAGGATGGTATCCGCCAACAGACTTATGAAAATAAGCGGTAAGCGCACCAGCATTGAAAGCATTTGCGATGCCATCTGTCAAATTCAAGACTCTAAAATAGCTGGTATCTTTTAAAATTTGTTGGTCGGCAGTCGTAGGGGTAAATATGCTCTCATATTCTGTGGCATCCTGGTAATTGTCTGCATTTAAATATTTGGTATTGATGCCAAAAACATCAATCATGGCGAATACACCTAATACAGCAACCACATAAACGGGTTTTATTTTTTGCTTAATCAAAGCAAATACGCCCGCAGCAGCCACAACACAATAGAATAAGGTTCTCAATAAGTCGCCAAAGGCCAAACTTTTTCGATCTTCTCTTAAACCGTCTACAAATGATTTAATGGGTGGTTCCAGTTGTGCACGTTGATTGGCATCTGAAACTTTACTGATTTGTTCTAACAACATTTTATCACTGGAATTGCTAAAATCAGCTGTTAAATACACTAATACAGCTAAGCCAAATACTGCCGCAACTGCAATCAAACCTTTCTTATACTTTTCCCAGAGTAGTGTTTTGTTTTCACTATTGATGATGGTGTTTAATGACAATGCAGCCAATACCGTCAATAAAAAAGTTGGAACAACCAATATCATGCTTGGGGCTCTAAACTTGTCATATGCGGGCAAATATTTCAACATCGCAATATTGAAACCTTCCAAATACTTACCCCAGCTTAGCATAAAGGTAAACACGATTGCAGCGCCCATCCAATACGTATATTGTTTGTCTACAATGACCAAACCAATCAACGCCAAGAAACAGATAATGGCACCTGCATACGGTGGGCCTGAAGTACCAACACCATCAATCCCTCCCCAATAAAATTGCATATACCTTTGTACTTGCTGCGCCAATTCTTGAGGCATTTGTTGCAGGGCTGCAATGGCTTGTGACTTTTCTTGTTCAACTTCTAATTGGCTGCTGCTGCCCCCGTAAAATCGAGGGAACATCATGACTAATGGTTCCGTTTTATAAACACTGTAACTGAGCGCATAATCTTTGCTGAGACCCGTTTTGGTAACATTGGTTGTACTATCGGCTAAGACACTACCGCCTCTAATGGTTTTTTTAGCATATTCATAGGTGGTAAATAGGGTCACTGCATTCACCAAAATGCCTAACAATGCTGCGCTTATAGCAAGCCCTGCTGACTTCCCTAAATGTGCCAGGTCTTTTTCTTTGATACAACGAATGGCAAATGCAACACTCATGAACAAAATGATGATAAAGCCATAATAAGTAATCTGTAAATGGTTAGCGCCCAATAACAGTGCTGTAAAAAGGGCTGTTAGTGCAGTGCCAAGCAAATATTTTTTTTGATAGATTAATATGAGTGCACCAATTAATGCAGGTAAATATGCAATGGCATTCATTTTAGTATCATGCCCGGCCGCAAGAATAATAGGGTTATAGGTTGCATAGGTATAAGCCAAGGCACTAACAATGCCAATTGCCGTATGTAATTGTAATACTTGGGTTAAAAAGTAAAAACACAAACAAGCTAAAAAGAATACACCAACAGGCTTTGGTAAGCCCAATAAAATGATATCACCTAAGTATCCTACTGAAACAGGGTTTTCACTAATACCCGTAATTTGATAAGCTGGCATGCCACCGAACATGCCATTGGTCCATAAAGGGAAATGGCCAGTTTTTTCTTTGGCTTGAAATGAATTTTGAGCCATGCCCTTCCACTGTGTAACATCGTGTTGTTGCAACACTTTGCCCTCAAGTGCGGGTTTGCCATAAATTAAAGCGACTAATAAGAAAATAACCACTGCAATGGCATGTGGCATTAAAGCTTTCCAATTGATCCTGTTCATAGAATTTAAAATATGCAGCAAACCTAATAACTTTATGGTATGAGACCACTTTTATTTGCCACAAGAATGGCTTTTATCTGTAATATTTTATTTGTTTTATGTTTAATCATCCAAAGGACCTATGATTTTATCCCTTCAAAGGACTTGAGCGCCATGGTTCTGTTGTTAGGGTGGATTGTAGCCCCCATCCAAAACATCATCGCGAACATATGGTATGGATTGGTGTTATTGAGTAAATCAACCATTCGGTTGCCACTTTGGATTGTTGCTTTCAATTTGGTCATCCTTTTGATACAATTCTTTGTTCATTTTATACTGCCTTCGTGATTACAAAAATTTTAAATGACCGCCCAACCAAGTTATTCTTAGGCATTACGGCATTCTTTGTTGCCAATGCGTTGATTGCTGAGTGTATCGGGGGGAAAATTTTTTCTCTTGAAAAATTATTGGGTATTCCGCCGGTTAATATCAGTTTATTTGGACAATCAGGTTTGGCATTCAACCTTACCTGTGGCGTATTACTATGGCCACTTGAGTTTGTGATTACTGATATTGTGAATGAGTATTATGGCCCGAAGTCGGTTAAAAGAATCAGTTACACAGCCGTTGTATTGATCCTGTATGCGTTTGTGATGTTTTACACTGCCATGGAAATTCCTGCTGCAGATTTTTGGGTAGGGTCGGGTACCGATAAGGGTATTCCTAATATGCAAGCAGCATTTGGCGGTATTTTCGGGCAAGGCATGTGGATCATTGTTGGAAGTTTAACGGCCTTTTTAGTCAGTCAAATTGTAGACGTAACCGTCTTTCATAAAATCAAAAAAGCCACAGGCGAAAAGTGGGTTTGGTTAAGAGCAACTGGGTCTACCATGGTTTCACAAATGGTGGACAGTTTTGTGGTATTGTTTATTGCGTTTAAAATTGGGAATGGTTGGAGCTGGCAATTGGTGCTAGCGATTGGGGTGGTGAATTATCTCTATAAATTCACTATGGCCATTTTATTGACTCCTCTGATTTATTTTATAGAGAAAAAAATAGCCCAATATGTTGGAGAAGCTACGGCTGTTAAAATGAAGCGTGAAGCCATGGGCTTAGCCAACAAATAGCTTTTTTCAGTTAGGCGATCATATTGCCAGATAAACCATTGGTGTTTGGATCTAAATGATCGATAACATAATCGTAATGTTCTCTTTCTAAACGTTTTTGTTCTAAGCGATGTCTGGCTAATGCCCCAACACCATATACCAAGTAGGCGGCTTGAATGTAAATAAGTAGCTGGAATATTCCCAGTGCCATGGTATTGTAATAATCCCATTTTTTGAAGGCAGGTAATTCACCAACATGATAGCGCCATTTTAAATTGATGGGCAAAGCATAGGTATAAATGAATAAAATGGTAGCCATTAAAAGGCATGTGAAAAATATATGTGCCCACGATGCAAAGAATCTTCTTTGGCCTAAGTCTCTCAAAACAGAGTGCATCAAAAAAGGAATCAAGATCACTAACAAACAAATGCCAATCAGTGCAGGAAAGTTTAAAATATAGTAATTCTCATCAACATACAGCATTGCCACGTCGCTGTATGCGGCGTAGTTGGCAATTAAGCCAAATAGTATAGGTACCGCCCAGAGTAAGTTCTCTGCACGGATGAGTCTTGCTGTCATAGGGTTGACTAACGGGTACTTGACAAAAATATATCAATAAATCAAGACTAAATTGCATTTTTGCGCTAAAGAAGCTTGAATTGCTTCAAAATACCAACCAGTTTGTATTTTTTATGACACCACAAAGAGCCCAAAAACTAGATACCGTCATCAAAAGTCGCCAAAGTGGTTTAACTGTGGTGATGGAAAATGTGCATGATCCACATAATATTTATGCGGTCATGCGTACCTGTGATGCGGTTGGTATTCAAGATATTTATGTACTAAATACCGAATTACCTAGAGCAGGTTATTTTGGTATCAAAAGCAGCAGTAGTGCCAACAAATGGTTGACGATTCACCAGTTTAGTGATGTAAAGCAATGCTTTGAAGCCTTGAGGAAACAGTATGCCAATATCTATACAACAAAGTTGGGCGAATCAAGTAAGTCGGTTTATGACATTGATTTTACCCAAAGTGTGGCATTGGTCTTTGGCAATGAACACAATGGCGTATCTGAAGAAGCCAACCAATTAGCGGACGGTAATTTTATTATTCCTCAAGTTGGGATGATCCCAAGTTTGAACATTTCAGTGGCTTGTGCAGTGTCTATTTATGAAGCATTTAGACAAAGAAAACAAGCGGGAATGTATGATGCCAAGGCAGTACCACATCCCGATTCAGCCGCCATCAAAGCTTTATGGGCCAGTTTTTCAGCTGACTGATGGTGTTATTTTATTTCTTTTTGCTGCCAGTTGGGTTAAGAAAGTGATGCTTACATTTAATTCAAATCCTATTAGCAAGATCAATGAATTGATATAGACCAAAATCATCAAGATCATTACTGTTCCAATAGAACCATAAATTTTATTGTAATTCCCAAAATGATTGACCCAGTAAGAAAAAATTAAAGTGGTGCTTAAAATTAATCCAGTGGCTAATAAAGACCCTGGCGATAAGAGCTTCCATCTGATTTTTACTGAAGGCGCATATTTATAAATGAATGCAATGCCATAAAAAAACAAACCAATAATGACCATCCAACGGATGCTATTCAGCCAAGGTAAGGCAGATTTTTTTAAATGAAATAATCGACTAATTAAATAAGTTAACTGCGCTTGCCCCAATAAGATAAGGGTTGATGCAATTAAGAGTAAAACGATAATCGTTGTTAACTGAATGGCTTTCCAACGTTGGTGGAGAAAAAAACGTTTGTGTTCCATGATAGAGCGATCAAATGTGATGATTAAAGACATCATTGCATTCGATGCATAATAAACCACTAATAAAAATCCGAAAGAGAAAACACCAATACTTCTTTGCATCAAATCATCCATTAAATTTTCAATGATACGATAGGTGTTAGAGTTTGGACTGATGTCTTTAAATAACGACAACATTTGTTGTTTGATATTTAGAAACTCTGGGAAGTAGGGGAGGATTGAAAACAAAAAAAGAATGGTTGCCGGCAAAGCCATAATTAAATTAAATGAAATGGCTGCTGCTCTTTCATTTAATCCGATGGTATTGACTTGTTTGATAAAAAAGACGACCACATCATACAAAGGAATGCCTTGAAAGCCTGGGATAAAGATGGCTTTACTTTTTTTGATCATAAAAGCAATGGGCGGCAAATTCAGTATGATTCTCTCAAGTTTGGTCATGCTAGGGTTTTGATGCTTTCTTTTTTAACATATAAGCATCTAGTTTTTTTTGATACTCTTTCGCATAAGCATTGTGCGTTTCGTAATTGTTGCTAAAGTGGTGGTAACCGCTAAAATCACTTTTTGCAACAAAATAAATATAGTCTGTTTCAGGTGCATCCAACACAATATCTATCGTTTTAGGCGAAGGTGTGCAAATAGGTCCGGGTGGAAGCCCCTTCACGCGATAGGTATTATATGGGGAAGGATTGCTTAAATATTTTTCATAAATCCGCGTGATGGTAAAATCGTTCATGGCATACTTAATTGTTGGGCAAGCTTGTAAAGGCATTTGCTTTTTCAATCGGTTAATGTACACACTGGCAATTTTAAATTTATCAGATTCATAATTGGTTTCTTCGTCTACAATTGACGCCAGAATGTAGACCTGTTCAGGTGTCATGTTTAACGCAGCAGCTTTTTGAAGCCGATTGTTTTTATCCCAAAATCTGGTTGATTCTGCTGCTAATTTTTGTAAGATGGTAGTCATGCTTGCATCAGCAAAAAACAGATAAGTGTTGGGGATGATTTTTGTAAACAAATAACTGGTATCGGTATTCAGGGTGCTTAATGAGTCATTGGAACTTAAAAAGGATAAAACCATCGAAGAATCGGTATAGAATTGACGGCTGATTAAACCCGCCAAGTCTGCTTTGGTTCTTACCCGATTGATGACCAATTTTACTTCTGCCAAGCGACCATTCTTTAGCATCCGAACGATATCGATGATGCTTTGCCCTTTTTTAATTTCATATCTGCCAGGCTTCATTTTGTCCCAAATATTGAAGGGGGCGCCAGCAATACCTAATAAACCATTAAAACGCAAAATGCCCGCATCTTCAAATACTTTTAAGACTGCTGATTTCTGGGTTTGGTCTTTTTGGATGGTAATCATTCTGCTTTTTTCTTCAAAAGCAGTAGCCGACATGGCTAATAAGCCATATAATGATATGGCAATTAATGCCATCAAGCTGATGACAATGATGCCGATTTTTTTTAAACGAAGATGCTTCGTTTGAGTGGATGATTGTTTTTTACGAGCCATATAGTAAAATAAATAAAAAACCCTGTCTTGAACATAAGACAGGGTTTAAATATTTGAACAAAATGATTATTTCTTTGAAGTGTCCGTTTTTGTAGGCAAAGTAGCTGCAGGTGCAGTTTGTGTACTGGTAGCTGCAGGAGCTGGCGCAGTGGTTGTAGTTGTATTGATTTTTTGCAATACTTCAGTATCAACGTCGGTTGCACCGCCTTTTAGAAATAAAGTTGAGAACATCGCTAATAATGCAATCACAGCAGCAAATATCCATGTGCCTTTTTCTAACACATCTGTGGTTTGTTTAACCCCCATCAACTGATTGCTGATGCCACCTACGTTGCCGGCTAATCCGCCACCCTTAGGATTTTGAATTAATACCATAAATGCCAAGCCCACAGCTGCAATAACAATCAGAACCAAAAACAGATAAATCATTTTAAATACCTTTTAATTGTTGAATTTTGTCTGCAAAATAAGCGGTTTTTTCAGGATTAGAGAAACTTAATTTGATATATAATTGAATCGCTTTATCTATTTGCCCCTGTTTGGCCAATACTTCTGCCATCGTTTCAGTCAAAATCTCCTTAGATTCATTGGAAATCAGCGCTGTTTCTGCAACTTTTTTCTCTTGTTCAGGACTGGTTCCCAAATCTTCAGGATTTGGGCTATGGTTCTTCATATCCTTAAGCCAATCAGTAAATCGACGCAGTTTAGTGGTTAATTTGTCTTGAGGTATCTTACTGAGGTCAATTTGAATACCCTGAGAAGCAAAATAATCAATCGTATGTAACTTATCTTGAATAGGTTCAATGGTCAGTTCTGTATCTTTTTCAATTGGTTTTTTAAATTCCGCAAATTGAGAAGAGAGAATACTGGCTATTTTGGCGTCACTTTTGTCCTGGTCTGGATGCGTTGTAACACTGCTTGCTTCCTCTTCACTGTAATCTTGTTCTGGCAATAAAGTATCCGGCAAACGATGATTGGAATGGTCGTTGGGTTGATTGGGCCCTCTTGATTCAGTTATTGGCTCCGCTGAAGCTTCAGGGCTATTTAACGCGCTAAAAACAGGATCAAATGGCTCAGAGGACTGCAACTCAGGTAAGGTATAATCAACCGGTTCTGAAGCGGTATTTTCACGTATGACTGGTATTATCGTGCCTGGTTGACTAATCGGGTCAATGCCTTTCATCAACTCACGAACCGTTTCAATGGTTGGTATAGAAATATCTGGATTGGGTAATTCTGGCGCTTCAAAACTTTTCTCTGCAGATGCAAGGGTCTCTTCAATTTTTGGCAAATTGATCATTTCATCCCACTCAATATCTTTTTGACGAATTGACCTTAATAAAGCAGTATCTAATTCTTGCTTTGGGGCTTGATCAATACCTGGGTCTTTTAAAGCTTCTAACTGAAATTGCAACCAATGCGGATTGGTAAAATACAAAGCCGCTTTCATTGCTTGAGACCCAACCAAAGGGTGGTCGTCTTTTTTTAATTTAGCAGCAAACAAATATTGACCGGGTGCAAAAAAAGGATAATCCTGAACCAGCTTTTCAATCGACTCCATTTTAATGGCAGATAAATCAGCATTGCCAGTTAAGTGAATAAGGGCTTTTTCCTGCGTAAATTTCATATAGTTTAAAGATACAACTCTGTTACCAGTTATTGAAAATGCGGTTGAAAATTTCGTCCGTTAGGTTGCGCACCACTTCCTCTAGTAATTGTCCCTCTGCTTGTTGAAGCGTTAGGTTGGCAGAGAAATCAAAGCTTCTTGATACATCAAACTCTTCTACTTTATTGTCTAATGTTTTGCGAAGTACAATATGCACTGTAACCGTTAATCGGTTCGTACTGGCTTGCTGAGATGAAACCCCCACTGTTTGACTTGGATCGTAGTTGGTGATTGCCCCACTAATCACATAATCAGCATCGTCGTTATTGGTTCTGGTGAGTTTGGTTTGCCCCGTAATTTTTGCCTGTAATTTGTCGGTTAGTTTAGGACTCAATTGTGGATTCACATATCGAGCCCTGTTTTCTATGAAGCCAATTTTTACCGTTTTTACATTGGCGGGAATAACAGCGTCGTTAAACTTATAAACGAAGCAACCACTAAATGCAACGCCTATAAACAACAACAATGCCACAAGGCCAGAGGTCTTATACTTATTCATCAATATCATATTCCTTCAATTTGCGGTACAAAGTACGTTCACTAATGCCTAAATCTAATGAAGCATCCTTGCGTTTGCCTCTATGTTTTTTTAGCGCTTTAATGATGAGTTCTTTTTCCTTGTCCATGATGTTTAACGATTCTTCAACCTCCTCATGAATATGGATGTCTTCATTATTCAATAAAACAGGAACAGCAGTATGACTGTTTTGTGCTGGCAATAAGTTGCTGTGATTTTGTGGCACAGGATTATTGGCATTCACATTATTATTGATAATGGGTACATCATTCATATTACCTGAAAAATCATTTAAAATAGATTCTTTGGTAAAGTTGGCTGCAGCCCCAGCTAGTGAAGGATTTTGTAAAATTTCTACAAACATTTTCTTTAATTCAGTCACATCTTTCTTCATGTCAAAGAAAAGCTTGTATAAAATTTCACGCTCGTTGGCAAATTCTCCACCGTTGTTTACATTGCCAGCCAACATGGGCATTCGGTTATCTTTTTTCTCTGGAAGAAAAATGCGCATGTCTTTGCCGCTAACTTGATTGGAAGGACTTAGCACAGAAATTTGTTCTGCAATATTTTTAAGTTCTCTGATATTGCCTGGCCATGGATATTGAATGAGCAACTGTTTGGCTTCTTCGTCTAATTGAACAGGTGTGGTTTTATATCGTTCCGCAAAATCAACAACGAATTTTCTGAACAGCAAAAGGATATCGTCTTTCCGATCTCTTAATGATGAAACCCTAATAGGGACAGTACTTAAACGATAATACAAATCTTCTCTAAATTTACCCTTTTGTGTAAATTCTAATAATTCTCTATTGGTAGCGGCAATCACCCTTACATCTGTCTTTTGTACCTTAGAACTACCCACTCTGATGAACTCGCCTGTTTCTAACACTCTCAGTAATCGTGCTTGTGTACCCAATGGCATTTCGCCAATTTCATCCATGAAGAGCGTACCACCATTGACTGTTTCAAAATAACCTTTGCGACTGTCAACCGCACCGGTAAAAGCGCCTTTTTCGTGCCCGAATAATTCCGAATCAATCGTGCCTTCCGGAATAGCACCACAGTTTACCGCGATAAATGGATTGTGCTTTCTCGATGATAATGCATGAATAATTTGCGAAAAGACTTCCTTACCCACACCACTTTCTCCAACAATCAATACAGTTAAATCTGTAGCTGCAACCTGAACTGCTGTATTGAGTGCATGGTTAAGTGCTGGTGAATTACCAATGATGCCAAATCTGTTCTTAATACTTTGTAATTCCATAGCCTATTAGATTTGTGGTTCATCTACAATTGTGCCGAGTAGCGTAGCCCTGGTACAATCATGAATCTTTACCCAAACATAATCACCCGGTTGTTGGGTTTGGTTGCTTTTGGGGAACACTGTTATTTTATTTTGACTGGTTCTACCAGTCCAATCATTGACATCTCTTTTTGACGTTGATTCAATGAGAATTTTGAAAGTTTTGCCAATATCATTTAAGTTGCTGGCAGTAGAGAGTTCGCCTTGTTTATCTACAATCTCTTGCAAGCGGCGTTTTTTATCCTCCAAAGAAATATCGTCTTTAAACCTTCTCGCTGCAAGGGTGCCTGGTCGTTCGCTGTAAAAATACATATAACTCATATCGAATTGACAATAGTCCATCAGGCTTAGGGTATCTTGATGTTCTGCTTCTGTTTCTGTACAAAATCCAGCAATCATATCTGATGTTAAACCACAACCGGGTAAGAGCTCTCTTATGCGATCAACTTTGGCCAAATACCATTCTCTTGAATAAGTTCTATTCATCAATTGAAGGACCCTTGTATTGCCGCTTTGAACCGGCAAATGAATGCACTTACAAATATTTTCATATTTAGCCATAGTGTGCAACACATCGTCCGTAATATCTTTAGGATGTGATGTGCTAAATCGCACGCGTAAATCTGGGCTAACCAGCGCAGCTAACTCTAATAAATTTGCAAAGCTGACGGTGGTATTGGTTGCCTCATTCACCCAATAATAACTGTCTACATTTTGACCAAGCAAGGTAATTTCTTTGTATCCTTGTTGAACCAATGTTTCTATCTCATGAATGATCGACTCGGCTGAGCGACTTCGCTCTCTTCCTCTTGTAAACGGTACCACACAAAAGCTGCACATATTGTTACAGCCACGTGTGATAGAGACAAATGCGGTGATGCCATTGCTGTTCAAACGAATTGGGGCAATATCACCATAGGTTTCATCTCTGCTTAATAAGACGTTTACGCCTTTTTGACCGCCAGATGCTTCTTTGATTAATGAGGGTAAGGAACGATAGGCGTCAGGGCCAATCACTAGGTCAACCAGTTTTTCTTGCTCAAGTAGTTGTGCTTTCAAACGCTCGGCCATACAACCAAGCACCCCAATAAGCATCCCTGGTCTTGCTTTTTTGATTTTCCTGAATTCTGTCAACCGTTTTCGAATGGTTTGTTCTGCTTTTTCTCGAATAGAACAAGTATTGATTAAAATCAGATCCGCTTCTTCAAAATTGGGTGTAGAGCCAAAACCATTGTCTTGTAAAATAGATGCCACCACTTCACTGTCTGAAAAATTCATGGCACAACCATAACTTTCTATATAGAATTTTTTGCTAAAAGCAGAAGGCGAATCACCCAAATGGAAGGCTTCACCCTGCCTAGATTCATCATGTGTTTTATTCATTAATGTTGCCAGTTCCATCCATTGTTAATTAAGGCACAAATGTACTGATAATCCGCAACCTATGCCAGTTTGTCAGCAATAAAACCCAAAAAATAGTGGGGGTTTACTATATTTGAAACTGAAAAAAGTAGACATGAGAAGAATTTTCCTGTGGTTAACCATCATGTTAACAACCGGATTTATTGCACGAGGGCAAGACAATGTAGTGGCAGCGTTGAAAAGAGAAATCAACAGGACAATAAAAAAGGACAATGATACCACTGGTTGGAATTGGAAAAGGGGCGGATTATTCAGTTTTAATTTGGCTCAAGGTTCCTTAAGCAATTGGGCTTCAGGGGGCGATAATTTTTCTTTGACCGCCAATGGGTATATGAACTATTTCATACTCTACAAGAAAAAGCGCCATTTTTGGGATAATTCCATAGACATCAATTTAGGCTATATTCAAAGTACCAGTTTAGGTAGTCGCAAAAACGACGATCGTTTGGATTATTTGAGTAAGTATGGTTATAAAATGGATTCATTGGGTAAATGGTATGTATCAACTTTGATCAACTTTCGTTCTCAGTTTTTTGATGGGTATACTTTTAACAATAATCAACCAACATTTACGTCTTCATTATTATCACCCGCCTACATCATTCTTTCTGCGGGGTTTGATTATAAACCCGACCAATTTTTGTCGATCTTTATTTCACCCATCACGTCTAGATGGATTGTATTGGCCAACAAATCACTTTCAGAAAGGGGAGGTTATGGGGTGCCGCCAGGTGCTGGAGCATTTAATGAAATTGGGGCATTTGTGACCATGAATTACAGCAATACCATCGCAAAAAATGTGACTTATAAGGGGAAAATGGATTTGTTCTCCAATTATCAAAACCGGCCGCAAAACGTTGATTTATTCATGACCAATTTGTTCTCATTTAAGATCAATAAATTCTTTTCAGCAACCTATAGCTTAGACTTAATTTACGATGATGACGTTCGCTTATTTGGCCCTTCCAAAAAATCTCCAGGCTTGCAAACCAAGAGCTTAATTGGTATTGGTTTTTTAAAGCCATTGAATACCAAAAAAAGCTAGCGCGCAGTTACTTTAAGTGTGTTTTTAATTTTATTGGCTTTGTATGTAAGGTCTTGATAATCTTTGTGCATAATGGTTACATGTCCCATTTTTCTACCTGGTTTGGTTGTAGATTTACCATACAAGTGTACAAATACATTGTCGGTTTTTAACACTTCAGCTAATCCTT
>JAIXYL010000116.1 GCA_027490265.1 Sediminibacterium sp. | reverse complement strand
GCCAGTTAGCTTACAAACTTCTCCCTCTTGTAAGAAATATTGTTTTTTTCTTATTTTCTTTAATTTAAATGAAGAAATTATTTTAAGCTCTTCGTCTTTTGATAATGGTACAGTATTATGGTTATTTATGTATGAAATAAGTATTTTTTCCATAAAACCTAATCTTATATAGTATTCAAAATAATTAAAAATTTTGTCATTTATGTTTTAATTAAAACGTAATTGACATATGATTAGAGGGTTAACTAAACCAGAAGCAGATTTCAATAATGAGTCATTAAGACAATTAACGTGTATATTATTCAAAACTTGCGAGAACGAGCATTTCAGGATTACTTAAGCAAGGGGATGCTTGAAAAATACACCGAGAGAACATTTTATAAATACCGCTAAGTAATTTTTGAGAGAGGCGTAAGATTTATCAAAAATTGAATTAAGTAAATAGAAAGGGTTTCAAAAAAGTTGTGTAGTGAGCATTTCAGGATTGCTTAATGATAATTATCAAAACTTATGAGATTATTATTCAAGCAATACTGGGTAGCGAACGAAACAACTTTTTTGAAACAATTACTATTAAAAATAAGATGTTATGCCTGCGCCGTAGGACCGCCAAAATGCATCGGAATTTCAATTTGCTCAAGGTCTTGAATAGCGCCATTGGCTTCTTCAAAACGGGCAATATTTTCTTCCATGGCTTTCATGAAACGCTTGGCGTGCATGGGAGTGAATACAATGCGAGACTTTACTTTACTCTTGGGGGTGCCAGGCATGACGTTCACAAAATCAATCACAAATTCTGCGTTGCTATGGGTAATAATGGCCAAATTGGCGTAAGTACCTTCTGCAACTTCTTCTGAAATTTCAATATTCAACTGATTGTTGGGTTGTTGATCCATATACAAATTTTAATGGTCAAAAGTAGGGCTTAAATGGCTTATATCCATCCCAAAAAGAAAGGGGCCCGTAAGAATACAGGCCCCCCATGAGAATTAAAACTGAGAATGAAAAACTAACTATTTATCCCACCACATTTTAGCATCTTGTGAGTTGGTGTTAAACAACGCAGCAGCTGCAGCATAGTTGGTTGGGTTATATAAAGGTTCGTTTGGTCCGTAAGGAATTCTTCTTGGAATAGACTTACCAGCACCAGGTGCAGGTGTTAAAGTTGGGAAACCAGTTCTTCTCCACTCAGACCAGCCTTGTAAACCATCTGGGTAGAAAGCTAACCAACGTTGATCTCCAATTTTAGCATTGTCTGCTGCTGAACCATCTAAAGCTACTGTAGGCTGAGCTAAGTAAGCGGTGATGGCAGCTGCATTGGTAATGCCCCATCTGTTCATTTCTGCAGTAACACCATTGTTGTACATGGTAGTTGCATTTTCAGAAGTCCAACCCAATTTTGCAGCTTCAGCTCTAGCTAAGAACATTTGACCAGCAGAAATCAAGCTCAAAGGCATGGTTTGTGAAGTTGCAGTATAGCCAAATAAGAATGCAAATGTAGGGTTAGTGGTCTGCCATGCTAATGCATCAGCTCTGGTTAATCCGTAAGGGAAACCTTTGCTGTTGTTGCCGTACATGCCAATACGTGGATCGCCTAATGCAGTTAATTTATCTGTAACGGTGTTACTTACTGCATAGTCAAAACGCTGTGTAATTACATAGTAATTGTAAACAGGGTTTTGGTAGTTACCACCAGGATATGCAATGCTAGCATTGTCTGCGTTGGCATCAATTACACCAGCAGCAACAGCAGCGGCGAATTCAGCTCTACCCAAAGTCGGGTTTGCTTTAGACATGCGCAATGATAAAGTTGCAATCAAAGAGTTTGCAAACTTTCTCCATTTGGTGGTATTACCACTGTACATGATATCACCTTGTACTGCTGTACCAGTTGTAAACTGTGCATTAGCCGCTTTTAACTCAGCAATCAATGCTGGGTAAATGGTCTCTTGCTTATCGTAAGGAATGGTACCATTGCCTTTTAATGCTTGAGAATAAGGAATATCACCATAAGCATCGGTTAACACGGCAAAGTAGTAAGCCTTCAAAATTCTGGCAATTGCAATTTGATTGGCATTCGCGCCAAACTCAGCAGCTGCAGCAGCAGTAGAAGGATCAGTATTGGTGTTAATGATGTTTTGTAAATCGTACATTGCGCCTGCATAGAAACCGTCCCAGTTAAGGGTTGGCGTTGCATAACGAGAGATATCTGTGTACTGGGTTTCAGACATGTACTGCGCATACAAACCCGCAGTTGTGTTGATACCATTTCCCCAAACGTTACCGCCTACACCGGCTAAAACGTTGGTTAATAAGGCTGACGTAATAGGAACGGTTGTGGCATTTGGATTTCGGTTAATATCACCGAACTCATTAATGCCCTTGCTACAACCTACCATTAGTGTGGCACAAACCCCTAACGACAGCACAGCTTTTTTAATATTCATACTTTTCATGATAAATGTTTTAGGGTTTTAGAATGATACCTTCACGTTAAATCCAATAGTTCTTGCACCTGGCATTTGACCATCTTCACCTTGAACACCACTGATTTCAGATGGGTCAAAGTTCTTAGAGTCTCTGAAGATGAAGAATAAGTTACGTGCAGTAATTGCTACAGAAGCGCCTTGAATGGCTTTACCAAACTTCCCTAGTTTTTGTGTTGGAATTGAATAGCCTAAGCTTAACTCACGCAATTTAGCATAAGACAATTTGTGAACGAATGGTTCAGCAATTTGCTGATAGTAAAACTGGTGGAAATAATCGTAAGCATCTACATAAACATCAACAGGCGTTCTTCCGTCTCTGGCATCAACACCAGTTACACGTACACCACCACCTGCAGATACTGGATCACGCTTAGGGTTACCCTTGTCGTTTAAGCCAGCTGTTTCGTCTAACAATCCAGAGAAAGTTCCCCACTGCTCAGATAGAGAGAAGAAACGTCCACCAAACTGATAGTCAAATGTTAAAGCAACATTGAAGTTTTTGTAAGTGAAGAAGTTTTGTAAACCTCCAGTTAACTTAGGTACAACTGAGCCCCAATCTTTGGTTGCATCAGCTTGATACCAACCTAAGCCACCGCTGAATCCGTTGGTAGTAATCAATGGTTGACCATCAGCATTACGCTTGATACCACCACCTCTTAACATACCCCACTGCTCGCCAACAAAATGGAAAGCACGTGCAAAACGAGTTCCGAATGAACCACCCGCTAAAGTATAGCTGGTTAAACCAGGAGCCAAAGCTTTCACCTTATTGTCTAATAAGTAAGCAACGGTTGTATTTACATCCCAGTCAAAGTTCTTCTTCTTCATTAAGGTTACACCCAATTCCAATTCAAGACCTGAACGGCTAACCCATGCAGCATTGATGGTTTGAGATGTAAAACCAGATACACCAGATACAGATACGCCTAGAGGCTCATCTCTGTTGTTCTCGTTATAGTAAGTTAAGTTCATACGCACTTTGTTCTTAGCAAAACGCAAGTCTAAACCAGCTTCCCAAGTAGTGGTTAAGGCACCACGTAAGTTAGCATCAGGAGAACCATCAGGTGTAGACATTAAGAAGTTAGTACCCCATAATAATGGGTTAACTGAGTAGTTCAAGTTTAAAGCATAAGGGTTCAAAGTCTTAGGCTTCTTACCCCATGATCCAAATACTTTACCAAAGTTTAACCAAGGCAATGCAGACTTTGTAAACTCAGAGAATACAAATGCAGTTCCCACAGAAGGAGACAACAATGAGTTTTTAGCAGCAGGTAAAGTAGAGAACCAGTCGTTACGTACAGCCCAAGTTAAGCTGAGGTATTTTCTGAATTCTACATCACCAAACGCAAACAATGAATTTGCTTGTTGATCTGATCTACTGTTAGAAATTGAAGGAACTGTTTTTGAGTTGCTTATAGCATACAAACCAGGCACGTTCAAGCCGTTATTGGTATTCATGGCAACTGCTCTGTTGCGGATATTCAATCTGTTCGCACCCACATTTGCAGCTACCACGAAATCTCCGAAAGTATTGTTATAAGACATTACCCCTTCAAAGTTCCATTCGCTGTTGATGGTATTGCTGGTTGAATAAGCAGCTAATAGACCTGTTTGTCCACCAGAAGATTGTAAAATATTTGGTGTGATGTTTTCTACGTTTCCGTTGAATTGGTCTCTACGAATGCTACCCTTGAACTTTAAGTTTTTAGAAAACTTAACGGTTAAGTTAAGATCACCATACAAACGATCACGACGTTGTGCTAAGTTGATGTTCTCAAAATAAGTGTAAGGATTGTACCAGTAGTTACCAGCCCACACACTGTTCTGCGGTGCAGCTGCACTCCAAGAACCTGGGTTTCTACGGAAGTTCCAAGAAGGAATGGTACCGATTGGAGTTCTGATAGAAGACAATTCTTTTAAGATATTGATATCCAAATCTCTGTGGAACCACTGGCTAAAATTACCAGATGAGTTGTTACCGTAACCATCAGCAAAATCACCAGAAATGATTTGATTGGTATAAGTTAAGTTAGCACCAACAGTGAAAACACTACCCAAATCCATAGAGAAGTTGGCATTCAAATTATGTCTTAAAGACTTTGAATTAGGCAACATACCCTTGATGTTTTGGTTGGTGTAAGATACTCTTAAGCTTTGACCAGCGCCATTGCTTTGAGAGAAGCTTACATTGGTATTAGCCGTTACACCTGTATTCCAGAAATCTCTGGCGTTATTGGGTTGTGGTGTAAAGCTGGCAGTTTTCCCAGATCTAGAATGACCAGGAATGAATGCATACCAAGGAATATATTCAGATCCATCAATTCTTGGACCCCAAGAAGCATCATCGGTAAAATCGCGGTAACGCTTACCATTCAATGCTTGCCATTCAGCAGGCATTGTTGGGTTGTAAGTGAAGGTTAACCAACCTCCATCTCCACCACCATATTCGTTTTGGTAGTTCGGCATGAAAGCTGCTTTATCAAAAGTAGTGGATTGATTTACTTCAACACCAATACCTTTTCCTGATTTACCCTTCTTAGTTGTTACTACGATTGCACCGTTACCAGCACGGCTACCAAATAATGCAGTAGCATTCGCACCTTTTAATACAGTGATATCGGCCACATCGTCTGGGTTAATATCGAATGAGTTGGTAATGGTACCATCTACTACATAGATAGCGCCTTGGTCGTTCAAAGAACCACCACCTCTAATACGAAGAAAACCTTGGTCGTTTAATTTTGCAGAAGACTGACCTCTAAATTGAACCCCAGCCACTTTACCCGCTAAAGCGTTGTTTAAGTTTGGCTGACGAATCACGTTCAGTTGTTCTGAGTTAATTACTTGAGAACTGAAAGGCGTAGTTCTCTGAGATTTTTTAACGCCGAATGCACTTGTTACAAATACCTCTTCAAGCTCTCCAGCCAAAGTGGTGATTTTAACATTTTGGAATCCGGTTGTTGCAGCGAACTCAAATGGCGCATGGCCAACTGCAGTTACTACCACTAAAGCACCCTGTTTCACTTTAAAGCTGAATTTACCCAGCTCATCGGCACGTGTGATGTTCTTTGTGCCCTTTTCCTGCACGGTTGCGTTAGGTACAGGACCGCGATCGTCGGTCACCTGCCCCTGCACAGTGACTGTTTGAGCGTAGGTTGCAATTGTACACAACAACGCAAACGCCAACAGTGTCAGACTTTTTCTCATGTGTTAAGTTTTAGTTTTACAAAAATTGTTAAAGTTTTTAACAATAATGCTAATGTAGAACAATTTTTAATACTACCGTCTATAAAAATTAGCTTTTTATTAATATTTAATTTTTACATACAATAAAGCGAATATTTGACCATTCAGCCCTTTTTATGGTAATTTTGCGCCATGTTAGTATTAGATGGTAAGCTGGCAGCAGCTGCAGTTAAAGAAAATTTAAAGGCGGAGACCGCTGAATTGGTAAAAAAAGGGCTACCCACCCCACACCTTGCAGCTATTTTAGTGGGAAATAATGGGGCCAGTGAAACTTATGTGGCCAGCAAGGTTAAAAACTGTGAAGAAACAGGGTTTCAGTCTACTTTAATCAGATTGGCGGCTGATACGGACGAAGCTACCCTATTACAGACCATTGAATCCCTTAACCAAAACCCAGATATTGATGGCATTTTGGTTCAATTGCCGTTGCCCAAGCATATTAGTGAGGAAAAAGTGATCAAAACCATTGATCCAAGCAAAGATGTGGATGGATTCCACCCCAGCAATATTGGCAAACTGGTACAGGGTCTACCAACTTTTATTCCAGCTACGCCCTATGGCATCTTATTATTATTGGCACACTATCAAATAGCTACCAAGGGTAAACATGCGGTAGTCATTGGCCGCAGTAATATTGTGGGTAGACCAATGAGCATATTATTAAGCAGCAATATTCCACAGGGCAATTGTACGGTTACACTCTGTCATTCACATACGCCTAATCTAAAAGAGATCTGTCTGCAAGCCGATATTATTGTTGCAGCATTGGGCAAACCAGAATTTGTAACCCCTGATATGGTAAAAGATGGGGCTGTCGTGATAGATGTGGGTATTACACGTGTAGATGATGCTACTGCCAAAAAAGGATTTAGAATTAAGGGAGATGTATTGTACGATGCAGTTGCACCCAAATGCAGTGCCATTACACCGGTGCCCGGTGGCGTGGGTTTGATGACCATTGCAGGCTTATTAAAAAATACATTACAAGCTTACCAAAACAACCGTGGGTAATGGGCGTTGCCAATGATATTACGCAATCACTTCCGCTGATGGAAGCCTTCTATACCTTACAAGGTGAAGGCGCACATCAAGGCAGAGCCGCCTATTTTATTCGCTTAGGTGGCTGTGATGTTGGTTGTGTGTGGTGCGATGTAAAAGACAGCTGGGATATGGCCAAACATCCGCGTGTTCAAATCGATGCAATTATTACTGAAGCCGTAAAATATCCAGGAAGGTTAGCCGTCATCACTGGTGGAGAACCCTTAATGCATCAGTTAGATGCGTTAACCACCGCATTGCGTGTTGCTGGTTTTGAAACCAATATAGAAACTTCTGGTTCTTCCCCTTTAAGTGGTCATTGGGATTGGATTTGTTTATCGCCGAAAAAATTCAAAGCCCCTTTACAAGAAGTGATTGTTAAAGCCAATGAATTAAAAGTAGTGGTATTCAATAAACACGATTTTGAATGGGCTGAAAAATACGCTGCACAAGTACCCCCAGATTGTCAATTATTTCTACAACCAGAATGGGAGAAAGCCGCAGAAATGACTCCACTAATTTTAGCCTATATTCAAGCAAACCCGCAGTGGAGGCTGAGTTTACAGGTTCACAAATACTTAAACATTCCTTAAAGCCAAACTGGCAATTGTCACTCAATTGTAAAAAGGTTTTGCAGTATTGTCGTTCTACAGTTTGATGACAATTGCCGAATGGTTGTCATGCAATTTTGCATCCACAAATCGTGGGTATGACGCAGCGGATTTTATGGTTGTCAAGTTTTCTTTTTGGTGTTTCATCTTTAGTAGCACAATCAAAAGACACTTTATCAGGGAGTGGTGCTGTCACTGTTTTTACAGCAACCAAAACTGAACGTTTGTTAAGCAATATTGCTGTGCCAGTGCAAATTATTGGGCAAAAAACCATTCAACAAGCAGGGTCTTTACGCTTATCTGATATTTTATCTGAACAAACTGGTTTGTTCATGACCAATGGTTTTGGAACAGGCGTGAGCATGCAAGGTTTAAACCCAGACTACACGCTTATCTTAATAGATGGTGAGCCGCTTATTGGCAGAACCAGTGGTGTCTTAGATTTAAAAAGAATTACGGTTGGCAATATCAAACAGATTGAAATTGTTAGAGGCCCTTCTTCTAGTTTATATGGTAGTGAAGCAATGGCTGGTGTCATTAATATCATTACAGATAAATCAAGAAAAAACAGTCTCAGTGTTGGCACGCGTTATGGTAGTTATAATACAGCCGATATCAATCTTAAAGGATCTATCAGAACCAATCGCATCAATTATCAGGGCTTTGGAAACTATTACCGAACCGATGGTTTCAGTATCAGACCCAATAGTAGAGAACGGTCTGTAGCACCCATTGAAAGAATCACACAACAACACCATCTAGGCTATCGATTCAATGACCAAACGAATCTGAGTTTGAATATTCGTTACAATCATGAAACCATTAAAAACAATATCACAGTTACCAATAATGGCAACGCCATTAATTCTACTGGGCTTGAAAAAAACGACGACTTGAATGCTACTTTACAATTGTCGCATCAGTTTAACCAACGAATCAAAAACGCTACCAGATTATATGGCACACAGTTTAAATCATTACAAGAATTGGTGTCTGATAATGGGCTTCCTTATACGGATGCCTTTAAACAACAGTTTGCCAGAATTGAAAATCAAACTGATGTACAAATTGGCAAAGCTTTAGAATTAAATATTGGCGGCGGTTATATTCATGAAACGGCTTCAAGTACACGTTACGATAACAGTGAAAGTGTTAAAACCAATCGCATTGGCTATGCCTACATTCAATCAGAATTAAAAGCGTCTGAAAAACTCACGTTGATTGGTGGTGCGCGTTACGATCACAACGAATTATTTGCGGCTGCGTTCAGTCCAAAACTGGCACTACAATACAAATTGAATCCAAAATTTTCAGTGAAAGCCAGCATTGGCAGGGGTTTTAAAGCACCTGATTTTAGACAACTCTACCTCAATTTTACCAATACTGCTGCGGGCAGTTACAGTGTGTTTGGATCGGTTGAAGCGCAAAAAATTATTAATGAACTAAACAGAATCGGACAGATTAGTAGTTTAGAACCTGCTTTTTATCAACTCAATAATTTACAGCCTGAATATTCTACTGGATTAAATATTGGTGTGAGTTTTCAAAATACCCAATGGCATATAACAGCCAATTTGTTTAGAAATAATATTGACAATTTAATTGACAGCAGATTAGTGGCTTACAAAACAGGTGGGGCACAAATCTTTAGTTATCTCAATGTAAAGAATGCTTTTACACAAGGCATTGAAACTGATATCAAATTCAAATACAATGCACGATGGTCTTTTGCCGCTGGCTATCAGTTTTTGTTAACGGGCGATCAAGCAGATATCAATGCCATTAACGAAGGCAAGGTATTCACCAGAGACGCCAATGGATTTAGCAGACGGATGAGTCGTAGCGAATATGTAGGCTTGCCCAATAGAAGCAAGCATATGGCCAACTTTAAGGTACAATACGACTACCAAGATTTTTTTGCCAATCTGCGCACATTATATAGAAGCAGGTGGGCTACCACAGATACAGATGGCAATGGCTTGTTTAACAGCAATGATGCATTTGCCGATGGATACGTTCAATTAAACTTATCTGTTGGAAAAACTTTACAAAATGGTTTAAACATTCAAACAGGTATAGACAATCTATTCAACTATACCGATGTATTGAACTTACCCAATTTACCCGGAAGAATTGTATACATGTCTTTATCCTATAATTTTTTTAATAAAACCTCTAAATGATGAGCAAGATGAAACAGATGATTTTTGTGTTAGGCGTTGCAGTTAGCTTAGTAGCCTGTTCAAAAGATGACAACAGTGGTTCAAACGCAGTAGTAGAAACCATTACTGTAAAAGATTTATCAGCCGATACGATTATTGGCATTACACCAGGTGCACCCCCAACAGGTGGTTTTCCATTCGGAGCTGGTCGTTATACATTTTACAGTTTAGAAACCAATAAAATTGTGCCCGCTTCAGACAGCGCCAGCAATAAGTGGGATTTGGCTTTCAGAGGAACAACCATTGCTACCAACAGTGGCAACAGCGGTCCTGGTGGTGGTGGTGCATTTGTATTTGTGGGGCTGTTTAATGATTTAAAAACCATCCCTGCCGACTCTACTTTTAGAATTGACAATGCGCCTTCAGCGTTTGCCATTCCTACAGGCAGCAATAGAGCATGGTATGTTTACGATGGCATCAATCAATTGGTGAATCCTATTCCGGGTAGAGTATTGGTGATTAGAACCGCTACTGGTAAATATGCCAAAGTGGAAATTTTGAATTACTACAAAGGTGGCACTACACCTGCCCCAACTGCATCAGATGCAATTAAATTGACTACACAACGTTATTATACTTTCCGTTACAGCTTTCAACCGAACGGCACAAAAACTTTTTAAAACAGCACGTTTTTAGATCCTTTATCAAGCCCGGCATGGCCGGGCTTTTTTGTGTGATTTTTTTAACAAGCCTGCTTGATTTTTTTTACGAACTTGTTGCCAATGAAAAAATGGGCTGTCATCTTATTCATCAGTACTGTAACAAGCTTACATGCACAACAATACGATCCAGATAAAGTAAGCAAAAAAACTTTGTTGTTGTACGATAAAGCCATTGGGCTTTTGAAAGATGATGCTTTAAAAGAAGCAGTACCAGTACTATTAGATTGTATTCAATCAGACACCAATTTTTTAGACGCTTATCTGTCTTTAGCAGGTGTATTTGGTGAATTAAAACAATACAAACGGTCCATACAATTTTATGAAATTGGCAAAGCCAAAGACCCACAATATTTCATGCCCTATTACTTACCGTATTCCATTAATTTGGCGGGGGATGGTCAATTTGAAGCGGCATTAGCAGCGGTCAACCAATTTTTAACCAACCCTAAATTAAACAGTCAAAGCATCAGAAGTGCTGCTTACAGAAAAAAGACCTATCAGTTTGCCATTGATATGGCCAATCAACAAAAAGACTTTGCAGCATATGTATTTGCGCCAGTGAATTTAGGCGATAGTATTAATTCAAGTTTTTCAGAGTATTATCCTTCTGTTACTGTCACTGATAGCTTATTGGTCTTCACTAGAAATGGACAATACATGCGTGAAGATTTTTTTTCAAGTACCATCATCGGGCAACAATTTGCCAAAGCAACGCCGATTGGTGGCACCATTAATGAAGAGCCGCAAAAGGGCGCCATCACTGTGTCTCAGGATGGTGAATGGATGTTGTTTGCCGGCAGATTTGCTGAAAGAGGTTACGATCATTTTGATTTATACATTGCGTATGCAACGCCACAAGGATGGAGTGAGCCGATTAATTTAGGCCCTGCCATTAATACAGAATTTTGGGAAAGTGCACCCACATTAAGCCCTGACAAACAAGTCCTGTATTTTAGCAGCAATCGACCAGGCGGTTTTGGCGGCAAGGATTTATATTACAGCACACGCTTGCCAAATGGCAAATGGGCACCTGCAAAAAATATGGGGGCAGTTATTAATTCGGCTGGTGATGACCAAGCCCCATTTATTCATGCAGACAACCAAACTTTGTACTTTACCTCTGATGGGCATCCAGGTTATGGTGGCACAGATTTGTTCATCCTTAGAAAAAATCAACAAGGCGAATGGGGCAAACCCGAAAACTTAGGCTACCCCATTAACACCATTGAAAACGAAGGCAGTTTAGCCGTTTCTGCGGATGGATTAACAGCGTACTATGCCAGCGATCGCTCTGATAGCAGGGGCGGATTAGACCTGTACCGCTTTGAATTGCGCAACAATATCAGACCCATTAGAACCATCTATTTAAAAGGCACGGTTTCAGATCAATTAACTGGTAAAAAATTACCTTCTGCTGTGTCCTTGATCAACAATGCCAATCAAACAACTTTGATGACCATTCAAACGGATGAAACAGGTGTGTATTTTGTAACCTTACCATTAGGAGCAGATTATACTTTAGCGGTCAACAGAAAGGGCTATTTGCCGTTTACTGAATTGTATTCTTTAGCCAACAAAGAACCAGACAGCGTGTATACTAAAAACATTTTGTTGCAACCTTTTGCATTGAGTGCTGCTTTCACATTTAAGAATATTGAGTTTGGCGTTAACGCTGCTGTATTGCCGGTTTCAGCCAATATTGAATTGGATAATTTAGTTACGCTCTTAAAAGACAATGAAACCCTAACCCTTCAAATCAGTGGGCATACTGATGCCAGTGGCAAAGAAGCCGACAATATTAAATTGTCTACGGAACGCGCTTTGTCAATTGTCAACTATCTTATTGCGAAAGGTATTCCGCAATCCAGATTGAGTTACAAAGGTTATGGCAGTAGCCGTCCGATTGCCAGCAATGAAACGGTTGAAGGCAGGGCAAAAAACAGAAGAACGGCCGTGGAAATAACCGGGCTTTAACGTAATTATACGGCTTTGATCCCCCCTTATTGGCTTTACTTTTAGCCAAATTATTTTATGCGGTCAGCGCTTTGGTACAATATTGCGTTTTCCATGATGCCAGCCATTGGGCCCATTACCAGAAGGCATTTATTGGATACATTTCATTCGTCTAAAGCCATTGTAATGGCGTCTAAAAAAGCATTGATGCAAGTGAAAGGCATTGGTGAAAAAACAGCCACCGACATGGTGCAATGGCGCAATGATGCTGCCGTAGATGCTGAATACGCCTTTGTTAATCAACACCAGATTGAACCCTTGTTTATTTTAGACAACAAATATCCGCAGAAATTATTGGAATGCGCAGATGCCCCTACACTCCTTTATTATAAAGGCAATGCCAACTTGAATACGCAAAAAATTTTGAGCATCGTCGGCACCAGAATGCCCACGGCTTATGGTCACTATATTATTGAAACCTGTTTAAAAGCTTTGCCGAAAGATGTATTAATTGTGAGTGGGCTTGCACTAGGCATTGATACCATTGCACATCAAATGGCTTTAGACAATGGGCTCTTTACGGTTGGTGTTCTGGCGCATGGTTTGGATGAACTCTATCCACCACCCAACAAAAAAAAAAAAAAAAAAATGATACACCATGGTGGTTTACTCACAGAATTCAATTGCAAAACCATTCCAGAGAAATACAATTTCCCCAAAAGAAACAGAGTCGTTGCTGGTTTAGCAGATGCTACCTTGGTTGTTGAAACAGCCATCCAGGGCGGCAGCATGATCACCGCAGACTTTGCCTTGCAATACCATCGTGATGTAATTGCAGTGCCCGGTAAAATTACCGATCAACGAAGCAGAGGTTGTTTAAAATTAATTCAAGAAAACAAAGCGGCCATTTATACCAATCCAGATGATTTAATGACGCAGCTAAATTGGCAGGCAACATCTACTACCATCAGCGCTGCAGCCAACACATTGATGCAACATATGCAAAGCCAAGAAATTTTTTCAATGGAAGCATTATTGATCCAATCTGGCTTATCCATTGGCGCATTGTCCAGTGCATTGCTAGAACTAGAAATGGCACAAATGATTCAGGTTTTACCTGGGCAACAATTTACGCTGATGCCTGCTTACCATTCCATTTAATCAACAACAACAAAGATAGAAGTGCCAATACACCTGGCGTTAAGAATGCATACACAAATTGCGTTGCCTGATTGTGATAAATCCATCCAGACAATAGTGCACCGCCACCAATGCCAATTTCTAAAGCAATATACATGGATGCGATGGCTTTGCCTCGATTAGCAGGTTCAGATAAATCTACAGTCCAAGCGGTGATGACAGGGCTATTAATGCCCCAACTTAATCCATACAATACAGCACCTACCAACATCATCGTAATGGAATGTGACAAAGCTAGAATGAGCATGGCGATGACCAATACAAACGTAGAGCCAATCAACACTGGCACCCTTCCATATTGGTCAGATATTTTTCCTGCAACAAATCGAATGAACAAAGAAGCCACTGTAAAAAAGGCAAAAAAGATGCCCTTATTTTTTAAACCCAAGTGCTCCGAAAAATCGGGTGCAATGGTCAAGACGGTTCCAATTGAAACGCATAACAAAACAGTGGTGATGGCTGGCCTTAACGCTGATTTGTCAAAAATATCATGGCGATTGATGTTTAAATGCTGCACTTTAAATGTCACCGCATTAGGTAAGGTTTCTTTTACATTGTACAAGATAGCAACAGAGCCTAAAGCCAATATTGCAGACACATAAAACATGATATTGTAGCTGTATTGATTAACCAAAAAACTACCCAACATTGGACCAGCTGAAGCCCCAATGGTATATCCAATGGCCAACGCACCCATGGCTTCTCCCCTTCTAGATTCGTGCACAACATCAGCACCATATGCAGCTGTTGCCGTAGGCTTAAATCCTGTAGAAAATCCATGGACAAACCGAAGCAATAAAAACCCTGCTACCGATGTTAAAACTGGATACAACACACTACAAACCACACAAACCAATGAACCAAAAACCATCACCGGCACCCTACCAATTGTATCGGTTAGTTTTCCACTAAAAGGCCTCGAAATGCCTGCCATCAGTGTAAACAAAGCAATGATTAATCCTTTGTATTCTGCACCACCAATCTTGGTTAAATAGCCTGGCAATTCAGGGATCATCATATTAAAACTGGCCGAAAACAAAAAATTACTGGCGCATAATAAACCAAACTGAAACGTGAAATACTGATGGGTTGAATTGTTTGTTTGCATCGCCATTGAAAAACTGTACTAATTGCGTGCGAAGGTAACAGAAATAATTTTGGAAGGAATTTAGGTCAGCTACTATCTTTGCACATGGCAACAAATCTCAAAAGCGCCACCAACGGCAGCAACTCCCCTAGATTATTTGGCGAAGGCTTAACATTCGACGACGTGCTTTTAATGCCGGCTTACAGTGATATTCTTCCCAGAGACGTAAACATCAGTACGCATTTAACCAAAGACATTATCATTAACGTTCCCATTCTATCTGCAGCAATGGACACCGTTACTGAAGCCAATTTGGCCATTGCTTTGGCTAGAGAAGGTGGCTTGGGCATTTTGCACAAAAACATGAGTATTGAAAGACAAGCTGAGCAAGTCAGAAAAGTCAAAAGAAGTGAAAGTGGCATGATCATTGACCCGATAACTTTGCTGATAGATGCCACTATTGGCGATGCTTTGAAATTGATGAAAGAGAATAAAATCGGGGGTATTCCGGTTGTAGACAATGGGGGCAAATTGGTAGGGATTTTAACCAATCGCGATTTAAGATTTGAAACCGATTATAAAAAGAAGGTCAAGGAAGTGATGACCAAGGAGAACTTGGTGACTGCGCCTGAAGGAACGGATATGAAAAAAGCGGAGAATATTTTGCGCCGCTATAAAATTGAGAAACTACCCGTTGTAAACAAGCAAGGCAAGTTAATTGGATTGATTACTTACAGAGATATTTTACAGATTCGAAATTTTCCCAATGCTGTAAAAGACAGTATTGGCAGACTGCGTGTAGGCGCTGCATTAGGCATCACCAAAGATTTAATGGATCGTGCGGCTGCATTGCAACATGTAGGCGTTGATATTGTAACATTAGACTCTGCACACGGTCACAGCAAGGGCGTGATTGAAGCATTAAAAGCACTTAGAAAAAATTTTAAAAAGCTGCCCATTATTGCTGGCAATGTAGGCACTAGTGCAGGTGCAAAAGCCTTGGCTGATGCAGGTGCAGACTGTGTGAAAGTAGGTATTGGGCCTGGATCCATTTGTACCACCAGAATTGTAGCAGGTGCTGGTGTACCACAATTGACTGCGATTATGGAAGCCACCAAAGCATTAAAAGCCAAGGGCATTCCAGTAATTGCAGATGGTGGTATTCGTTACACGGGTGATATGGTTAAAGCTTTAGCTGCTGGTGCCAATATGGTTATGATGGGTAGTGTGTTTGCAGGTGTTGAAGAAAGCCCAGGTGATACCATTATTTATGAAGGCAGAAAGTTTAAAGAATACAGAGGCATGGGCAGCTTAGGTGCCATGAGCCAAGGCAGTGGTGATCGTTATTTTCAAGACGTTGAAGCCGATATCAAAAAGTACGTACCTGAAGGCATTGAAGGCAGGGTAGCTTACAAAGGGAATTTGAGTGAAATCATTTACCAATATATTGGCGGATTACGATCTGGTATGGGTTACTGTGGTGCAAAAGACATTCCAACTTTACAGAAAGCCACTTTTGTAAAAATCACGAATGCAGGTATGAAAGAAAGCCATGCGCACGATGTAGATATTACGAAAGAAGCGCCTAATTACAGCAGAAAATAAATCAGCTCAATGCGATTAAATCATTGGCCAACAAAGGATGCCATCATCGCCAGTATACTGTCGGGATTACTTCTTTTTTTAGGATGGCCCAATGAACCCTTGACCCTTGCCTTATTGGTGGCATGGGTGCCATTATTGTGGCTTGATCATACCAAAGGTGAAGGGTTTCCATTATTACGTTATGTGGCTTTGGCCTTGTTGATTTGGAACGCTGGTACTACATGGTGGTTATGGAATTCCACTGGATTCGGTGCCATTGCAGCCATTGTCATCAATACATTATTGATGTGCATCCCTTGGTGGGGCTACTTAAAAATTAAACGGCATTTCCCAGACTGGTTAAGTCATTTAGGCTTGATTGGATTTTGGATGTGTTTTGAATGGGTGCATTTAAATTGGAGCGTTAGTTGGCCATGGTTAACCTTGGGTAATGGATTAAGCAGCATGACGCCCTATATCCAATGGTATGAATATACAGGTGTTGCTGGGGGATCATTGCTGATATGGTTATTGAACCTCCTTGTTTTTTATGGCATTGTTGCTTGGCAAAAGACTGCCAAAAAATTGGCTTATCAACTAGGCTTTGCCATAGTGGCCATCCTTCTATCAGTCGGTTTCATAAGTCAGCAACTTACACCGACCAATCTTCCGCAAAATACAAAGGCCAATATAGTAGTAGTGCAACCCAATATTGACCCTTATCAAAAATTTGAATCGCTGTCAACAGCAGATCAAATCAATCAATTGTTGCGCATCACCAATCAATATATTGATTCACAAACTCAAATGGTGATTTGGCCTGAAACTGCTATGAGTGCTGCAGATTGGCAAGACAATATTCCCTTCAATCCGAGTTATCAACCCATCTTTTCATTTTTAGCAGCGCATCCTTCTATTCAAATCATTTCTGGTATAGAAACGTTTAAACGATATGGTGCAAGCCCTGCAACCAATACCGCAAGACAAACACCAGAAGGCTTATACTATGATGCATTTAACGCAGCTGTAAGTCTGCAATCGGGTAAGCCATTGGTATTCTATAATAAAAGCAAATTGGTGCCCGGTGTTGAAACATTACCATCTTTTCTCAAATTTATGGCACCTGTTTTTGAACAGTTTGGTGGGTCTACAGGTGGGTACGGTATTTCGGATACAGCAGTTGTGTTTCGTTACTCAAATGCCACCATTCCTACAGCCCCGATTATTTGTTATGAAAGTATTTATGGTGATTATATCACCAACTATGTTAAGCGTGGTGCACAAATTCTAACCATCATGACCAATGATGGTTGGTGGGGCAATACACCTGGTCATCACCAACATTTACAATATGCCAGATTGCGCGCCATTGAAACCAGACGATGGGTGGCCCGTTCTGCTAATACAGGCATATCAGCTTTCATTCAACCTGATGGACAAATTGCTGCACAATTGGGTTGGAACAAAACTGGCGCACTGAAAATGGCCATCCCCACCAATCAATCCATCAGTTTCTATGTTCAATTTGGGGATTGGCTTTACAAAATAATGATATGGTTTACTGGGCTATTGATTGTAGTTTACGGCTACAAAAAATTCAGCCATGCCAAGCGTCCTTAAAAAAATTCAACAAGCCAATTATGAGTTAAGCTATCGTATTTATGGATCAGGCAAGCCTGTCCTTTTAATTCATGGCTATGGCGAAGACAGCAGCATCTGGGAAAACCAAGTTGATACACTCGCCAGTTTTTGTAAAGTCATTGTGCCTGATTTGCCGGGGTCTGGCTTATCATCGATTACCCCTGAAGGCAAGCATCACTGGCTACCGCAGTTAACCATTGAAGCGCTGGCTCAATGCATCAATGAACTCTTGATTGCAGAAGCTATTTCCAAAGCAACACTGTTAGGGCATAGCATGGGCGGCTATATTGCACTAGCATTTGCTGCCAATTATCCGCAAAAAATCAATGCATTGGGTTTGGTACATAGTACGGCTTATGCAGACTCTGAGGAAAAAAAATTGGTTCGCCAAAAAAGCATGCAATTCATTTTGACAAATGGCGGATTGGCATTTTTTAAAACATCCATGATCAATTTATTTGGTAAAACGTTTCAAGCCAATCATCTTGACAAAATTGAATCGCTGATTACCTCCACCAATCAATTTGATGCAGCGGTATTGGTTGCTTATACAAAAGCCATGATGGAACGCGTCAACCAAAGCCCGCTCTTGTCATCTGCTTCATTTCCAATTTTGTTTATTGCAGGTCCTGAAGACATTGCAGCCCCATTAACAGATGTGCAAGCACAGGCAACACTGCCCAATAAATCGTATCTTGAAGTCATGGAGGGTGTAGGGCATATGGGCATGATTGAAGCCCCCGAATTAATGAGCCATCACTTATCCAATTTCATCCGTTTGATCAACTGATATGAAACCAAAATGGCTACTGCTATTGTGCTTGCTTTTTGCAAGCACTGCGTATGCAAGACATATAGCGGGTGGCGAGCTGTTTTATACCTACGAAGGACCTGATCCCAACAACAATGCCAATAGCATTTATACCATCACACTTCGCTTGTTTAGAGAATGCAATTCAAGCGGCCCTACATTAGAATCAGAACAAGCTACTGTTGGCATTTATGAAGCAGATGTTTTATTAAGAACCTTACCACTTCCAAGAATTTCAGATGTGAATACGATTTCACTAAACACTGCAGCATTTCCTTGTTTAGTGGGCAGTGTAGGTGCTTGTTACCAAGTGGCCCTTTATTCTGCTTCCGTGATTTTACCCAATAGTCTGGTAGGCTATACTTTGTCTAGATTGGGTTGTTGCAGAGTTGATTTTATCACCAATTTATCTGTGCCAACTGGTGTGGGGAGTAATTATGTTACCAGAATACCTGGCAGAGTAGCTTTGGCGGGTGGATTTAACAGCAGTCCACAGTTTAACGTAAAAGATACTGCACTGATTTGTTCTCAAAAAAGATTCACGTTAGATTTTGGCGCTACGGATAAGGATGGAGACTCTTTAACGTATAGTTTTTGTGAAGCGTTTAGTTCTCCGGGTGGCAACAACAACGCAGCCCCTCCAAATATTTTATCACAAAACGCCCTACCTTATCGATTTCCATTTAGTGGCTCAGAACCCTTGGGCGATAAAGTAACCATTGACCCTGCTACTGGTGTGATTAGTGGGATTGCCCCAGCATCAGGAAATTATGTAGTCAATGTTTGTATTACTGAATGGAGAAATGGCAAACCATTTACAGAGCACCGAAAAGACTTTATCATGGCAGTGCAAAGTTGTGATTTCATTGAAGCCAATTTACCAGATAAGATTATTCAGTGCGATAATTTCACGGTACTCTTTGAAAACGAATCCAATTCGTCTGCTATTACCAATTATAGGTGGAATTTTGGTGACTCATTACAAAACACTTATCCGCAGTCGGGATCGGTCATACATACCTATAAGGATACAGGCGTGTATATCGCCACTTTATCGGTTACCGGACCTAAAGGATGCATCGGCACTGATAGTGTAGAAGTCAGGGTATTCCCTGGATTTAAACCTGATTTTACCATTGGTGGCAGTTGTTTTTTAAACCCGTATAATTTTTCAGATCGCAGCAATTCTGTTTATGGCGTAGTGAATTATTGGAAATGGAATTTTGGTGACGAAACGGTTTTAAACGACACGTCGTTGTTAAAGAACGCCAATTACAAATACACCACTGCGTCAGTAAAAAATATTCAATTCATTGTGGGCGATTCTAAGGGTTGTCTTGATACATTAACGCGCAGTCTAGCCGTATCAGACAAACCTTTGTTGCAAGTGCCCTTTAAAGACACATTGATTTGCAGCATTGACAGCTTACCAATTAATGTGAATAGTGCAGGCGTGTTTAGTTGGGAACCCAATATCAATATCAGTAATACCAATACTGCGAATGTGGTTGTGTATCCGAAAGACACCACCCAATATATTGTGAGCATTAACAACAATGGTTGCATCAGTAAAGATACCATCACGGTGAATGTATTGCCTTTCATTACCATTGAAGCTGGCCTAGATAGTAGCATTTGTTTAACGGATACCATTCAATTAAAAGTCACGAGTAAAGCGTTGCAATATCAATGGACCAATAGTAGAAACGAAACCATTCCGTCTATTAAACAACCCTTCGTTCAACCCATTGGCAATACCATGTATTATGTTAGGGCTAACTTAGGAAAATGCGAAGACAAAGACAGTGTATTCATTAAAACGGTACCATACCCACAATCCAATGCCGGCTTGGATACATTGATTTGTTTTGGTAGTCGGGTTCAATTAAATGGCAGTGTGGTTGGATCCAGTTTTCGTTGGACGCCCAATTTAAATATGTTTAACCGCAATAGTTTGTCTCCAATAGTGGCCCCTTCTAAAACCACCACTTATTGGTTGTTCTCAGAAGACACATTGGGTTGTCCTAAAACGGTCATCGATTCTGTTTTGGTGCAAGTATCTCCCAAAGCCATTATCAGCGCAGGGAATGACACAGCCATCAGTGTGAATGAGCCACTACAACTGAATGCAACGGGCGGCAGTTATTATCAGTGGACACCCAGCACAGGATTGTCCGATCCATCCATTGCTAACCCCATCGCAACATTGGGCGCCAATATAGACTCCATTGTATATAGGGTTCGGGGCGACAATGGCAATACCTGTTATGGGGAAGATATCATTAAAGTATTGATTTATAAAGGGGGGCCAGATTTATACATTCCTAGTGGTTTTACCCCAAATGCAGATGGCAAAAACGACGTATTAAGACCCATCCCCATTGGCATTGCCACATTGAATTATTTTAGTGTATTTAATCGTTGGGGACAATTGGTGTTCAGTACCAACGAAATTGGCAAGGGTTGGAATGGGGTGTATAATGGTGAGCCGCAACCCAGTGGCACGTATATTTTTCAGGCAGAGGGTAAAGACTTCACCGGTAAAAAAGTGTATAAAAAAGGGACAGCTGTTTTGATTCGCTAAAAGGCTTTAACGGTTTTTTAGGGCTTCAGGCAACCCCATATCCTTTTTTTGTTTCTTATTGCTTTAACTTGCTGTTCTGTATGTGTCGGAAAATAGTATTTGTTGTTTTATGTTGTTTTAGTTTATTGCAATTGAATGCAGCCCATTTAAAAGGCGGTTGGATTCAATATGAATATTTGGGTGATGGTGCAGCTGCCAATAGCTCGCGGTATCGCATAACGGTGAGACAATATTTAGATTGTAATTCCATGGCAGGGCAGCGGGATAACAATGTATTCCTGGGCATATTTAGTGCATCAAGTAATGTATTAATTCAAACGATTACGATTCCATTAAGTGGCACAGATAATCCTGATAAAACCACGTATGATCCATGTTTAAATTCAAGACCAAGAGTCTGTTATTTAATTGATCGTTATATTACTGTGGTAGATTTACCCAACACAATTGAAGGTTATTCATTGGCAGTACAACGTTGTTGTAGGATTGCCAATATTGCGAATATTGGTTCTATTTCAGGAACCGTTGGTGTCACTTATACCAATACCATTCCGGGCACTATTAATGGCGTGAGTTATGCCAGAAACAATAGCCCAGTTTATGCGCAAAGAGATACGGCTATTGTTTGTTTTAATGCTCCCTTTACGTTTGATTTTGCAGCAACCGACGCAGATGGAGACAGTTTGTCTTATGCATTTTGTAATGGTAATATTGGTGGTAGTGCCACTGCTGGAGGGCAGCAACCGAATCCACCTACCGCGCCACCTTATACCCCAGTCCCCTATCAAGTCCCCTACTCTGGCGGATTTCCGATGGCAAGCAATGTAACGATTAATTCAAGTACGGGATTGATCAGTGGGATAGCCCCAGGGATACCCGGTGATTATGTGGTAGCCGTTTGTGCAAGTGAATTCAGAAATGGGGTCAAAATTGGTGAGACCAAAAAAGAGATTCATATACAAGTAGCCGATTGCTCTTTGTCTGCAGCGGACCTTCGACCCACATACATCAGTTGTAATGGATTCACTTTAAGTTTTCAAAATGAATCAACTGGCGCAGTATCCAGTTATCTCTGGGATTTCGGAGTAACCAATAGTACAACCGATGTTTCAACAGATCCTACACCAACCTATACATATGCTGATACGGGTACTTATCAATTGAAATTAAAAGTGACCAATACGGGGGGATGTCAAGACTCCGCTTTTGCTGAAGTGCGCATTTATCCGGGCTTTAATCCTGACTTTACGGTAACTGGTACTTGTTTTATTAATGCCTATAACTTTAGAGATGCCACATCATCCAGATATGGGGTTGTGGACAGTTGGCGTTGGAATTTTGGAGATCTAACATCTACTGCGGATACCTCCCGCGCAAAAGATTCTGCTTGGACTTATCCAGCACCTGTCACTGCTAATGTAACATTAGTAGTAACCAATAGTAAGGGTTGTGTTGACACTATTACAAAACCAATCAATGTACTGGATAAACCATTATTGAATTTGGCATTTAAAGACACATTGATTTGCAGTATTGATACCCTGCCGTTGTTTGCCAATGTAGGAGCAGGATTGGTGCAATGGACACCGAATATTCCGGGGAGTCTTACCAGGATCTCTAATCGAAATATTCCCAACCCGCTGGTTTATCCGGTAGATACCACACAATATATCGTCACCGTTAACAACAATGGTTGTATTAATCAGGACACGGTCACGGTGAACGTGCTCGATTTTATTTCAGTGGATGCAGGTCCATCGGTCAATATTTGCAGAACCGATACCATTCAATTACAAACGGTCAGTGATGCGTTAAGTTATCAGTGGACATCTGCATCTGGTTCGCCTGTTGATCCAGTAAAATTTCCACGATTGGCGCCTTTACAAAATGACACCT
>JAIXYL010000124.1 GCA_027490265.1 Sediminibacterium sp. | reverse complement strand
TTTGGGCCAAGAACAGCCCCAATGGTAAAAATATTTTGGCGAAGATTCAAGGTGCACAATCGGCACAACTCAATACCCTTGCTAAAAACTTTTCACAGTTGTCTAATAAAGCCAAACCTATAAAGCTTTCAGCATATAAGGGCAAATACATATTACTCGATTTTTGGGCAAGCTGGTGCGCCCCATGCAGAAAAGAACATCCGAAGCTCATCAATCTTTACAATACTTATAAAGGGGGAAAATTTGAAATCATTGCCGTGTCTTTAGACAACAACAAACAAGACTGGTTGAATGCCATTCAGCAAGACAATATCAATTGGATACAAGTGTCCGATTTAAGAGGCCAACAAAATGCCATTGCTTTACAATATGGCGTGCAATCGGTGCCAGCCAATTTCTTAATAGACCCCAATGGGGTCATCATTGGCAAAAACCTAACAGCAGATGCTTTGCTAGAAAAACTTAAAGAACTAATCAAACTGTAACATTCGGGGCATTCATCCGTTTGAGCGGCATGAAATATTTTTGCGCCCTTTGTATTTTGTTGGTTTTGTCTTGCAGTTTACAAGCCCAACACAAACAAGCTTTCGTTTCAACCGACTTGACGCATTTCTGGCAGGCTTATGATCAAATCACACAAACCAAAGACAGTGCCAAGCAAATTCAACTCATCAATGACCTTTACATTCAAAAAGCCAGTGAGGGTTTAAAGCAAATGATGCAAAGCAGACATTACAATGCTGCAGAATACATACAACAAATCAATGCCTACCCGCAATTCTGGCAATCGTTAAGAAAAAATACCAAAAGCCTTCCCCAGTATTACCCTCAAATTAACCAATACATTGCCCGCTTTAAAAAAGCATATCCAAACTTTAAACCAGCCACCATCTATTTCAGTATGGGGTCTTTTAGAACAGGCGGCATGATTCACGAAAACAAGGTCTTAATTGGTAGTGAATTTAGCTTAGCCAATACAACCACCATCACAAAAGAATTACCTGCAGCCATTCAGTCTTTCTTTCAAAGTCAAAACCCATTAAAGGAATTGGCCTTGCTCTGTACACATGAATATGTGCATACACAACAACAACCCATGGTCCACAATTTGCTTTCTTATTGTTTGTACGAGGGCATTGCAGAATTTATCTCTTGCAAAGTAACCGGCCAACCATCCGCTGCACCAGCCATCGCCTTTGGTAAAGCCAATGAAGCCAAAGTAGTTGACCAATTTGTAAAAGACTTATACATCATCACCAACAATTACGATTGGTTATGGGGGCAAAACACCAATCATTTAAAAGTGAGAGACCTGGGCTATTATATAGGATATGAAATCGCTGAACGATTTTACAATAGCAGCAAAAATAAAACAGCAGCCATTCAATCATTGATTGAATTAGATTATACCAACGAAGCAGCTGTTGCAAATTTGGTCAATCAATCGAAACTACTACCAGAGACCATTGAAACATTGCATCAAGCATACGAGCAACGAAGACCCACCATCGTTAACATGGGACCATTTCAAAATGGCAGTACAACGGTTGCACCGGGCATCACCACCATGACCATTTATTTTTCGGAACCCATGGTCACTTATAATACGGGTGTTGATTATGGCCCCTTGGGCGATTCATGCTTCCCCAAATTTTTACCCACACGCAGCTTTTCCGCCGATGGATTATCTTGGACTTTCACACTTGATTTAAAACCCAATCAACGTTATCAGATACTTATTTCAAATAATTTTAGAAAACATAGTGGTGAAAGATTAAAGCCTTATTTGATTGATTTCACTACCACGAAATAAATATTTTATTTGAAATATTTTTTTGGACGATTCTTTTTGCAATAACTTTGCAAAAATGTTAGTGAGGCAATTTTTTACATTCCTATTGATGACAGCGTTTGCACTGCAAACCTTCAACCAATGGATTATTGCCGCTGAATACCGAATCAACACCGCTGCATTTGCCAAGAACTGTATCAACAAAGCCAAGCCTATATTGAAGTGTAAGGGTAAGTGCCAGATGATGAAAAAAATGCAGGAAGAAGAACAGAAAGAAAAAGATACTGCACAAAAAAAAGGTGCTGAAACCAACACCAGCATCTCTTCAAAATCATTTTTTTGCAACACAACCATCATACTACCTAGTATGCTGCGTCAATATTTTCCTCAGCTGAGCTATTCAGCTACCAGCGCGCACTTGCAAGAGATTTTCCATCCCCCAAGTTGTTAATACTTCATTTACAATTAACCATTTAACCAGATTTAATTGAAGCTGGCATTGAAACCTATGCAGTGGCTATAGCAATATGCCAGTGGATGAACATGTATTACAACTATTCAAATGAAAAAAATATTATTCGCAACAATAGTAGTTGCTACCGCATTGACCTCTTGTAAAAAAGACAGCAATACCCCTGAATACAATAGCACTCAAAAAGGCTTGATTTCAGTAGAATTCGATAATGTAGTTGGAAGCGCAGACTTGCAATTAAACACAGGCACTTATACCAACAGCAGTAACCAAGCTTACAAAGTCACCAAACTAAAATACTTCGTGAGCAATTTTAAATTTACTGCTGCAGACGGCAGTATTTATACAGTGCCACAAGACAGCAGCTATTTTTTACTTGACGAAAGCGTTACTGGTAAACAAGAAGCCAAGATGCGCATTCCTGAAGGCGAGTACAAAGCTGTTACATTTACACTGGGTGTAGACAGTTTAAGAAATACCAAAGGTGTTACCGAACGCACAGGCGATTTAGATGTTACCGGTGCCGCCAGCGATATGTATTGGAGCTGGAACAGCGGATACATCTTCTTCAAGTTTGAAGGAACTTCAACTGCAGTAACTGGTATGATGGCACCCGTTTTCCAAATTCATATTGGTGGATTTGGCGGCTATTCAACGGCTACTGCCAATAACCTTAGAACCGTAACACTTGATTTGTCAACACGTGGTACCGCTAAAGTAAAAGCGAGTAAAACAGCCGGTGTAGCCGTTCACACTTTGGTAGACCTTAACAAAGTATTTACTGGTACCAATACCATCAGTTTAGCAACTTCTAGCATGATTCATTCAATCACAGCAGGTGTGCCTGTTGCAGCTAATTTAACAGGCGTATTTTCTCACGATCATACGCACAATTAATACAGTGATGCATAAAAAACAATTCATCATTCTATTCACCTTTATTGCAGGCATTCTTGCCTGCAATAAAGACGTGATAGATGCCGTAATAACATTTACAAGCCCAAAACATTTTCCTACCCCTGTTTACAATTTCAGTAACAATCAAATAACCAAAGCAAAATTCGAACTGGGTAGAAAACTGTTTTACGATCCAATTTTATCTGCAGACAATACCATCAGTTGCGGTTCATGTCATATTCAAACCTCTGCGTTTACACACCATGGCCATACAGTAAGCCATGGCATTAAAGACAGATTGGGCACCCGCAATAGTCCACCCATTATGAATATGGCTTGGAATACCAGCTTTATGTGGGATGGTGGCATTGTTGATTTAGACTTATTGCCTATTGCACCGATTACCAACCATGTTGAAATGGATGAGAACATGCCCAATGTGTTAGAGAAACTGCGCAAAAGCAATATTTATCCGGGCTTATTTAAAAAAGCATTTGGCACGGAAACCATTACTGGCAATGATTTTTTAAAAGCCTTGTCGCAGTTTATGTTGATGTGCGTTAGTGCTAACAGCAAATACGATAGCGTGCAACAAAATTTGGCAAGCTTTACAACAGAAGAAAAAACAGGCTATACCATTTTCACCCAAAAATGTGGTACCTGTCATAAAGAACCTTTGTTCACAGATTTTAGTTTTAGAAACAACGGGCTGGCACCAAGTTTAGTCAATGATTTAGGCCGATACCCCATTACCAATCAACCTTCAGATCAGTATCGATTTAAAGTGCCGTCTTTACGTAATTTATCCTTTACCGCTCCATTCATGCACGATGGACGCTTCTTTACCATTGACGCAGTATTAGACCATTACAGCAATGGCATGGTGGTACTGCCCAATTTAGATCCTAGTTTCCAACAAGGCAATCAATTGGGTATACCGTTAACAACCCAAGAAAAAACTGCTTTAAAAGCTTTCTTAAAAACCTTAGACGACAGAAGCTTTTTACTCAATTCAATGTTGTCTGAACAATAATATGAAAAAACAGATCCTAGTCATCCTCGCAATAATGATTCAGTTTAACATTGTACTGGCTTGTGATATTTGCGGCTGTGGCGTTGGCAATAACTATGTAGGGATTTTACCAGAATTTAGAAAACATACCATTGGCTTGCGCTATAAAACCAGTTCAATCTATACAAACCTGGGCATTGGTGCAACACCAACCTATATGACCAACAAAGAAGTGTACAATACCATTGAGCTTTGGGGTGGATTTAAACTGTCGAACAAATGGCGATTGTTAGCGTCTGTGCCATACAGCTTTAACCATCGCAACACTTCAACAGGCGCTAGATCAAAGGCTGGCATAGGCGATATTAATGGGCTCTTTTTTTATGAACTCATCAATACCCGACGAACCACCAACCAAAGTAAATTATTGATCAACACACTCTGGATTGGCTCAGGTTTAAAACTTCCTACCGGACAATACAATGCCGTAGATAAAAACACTACCAATAGTAATAATTTATTTCAATTGGGTACAGGCAGTGTAGATATTTCCATTGCAGCCATGTATGATTTGCGATTGCAAGATGCTGGTATCAATATTAATGGCCAATACAAAATCAATACAACCAATCGTTACGATTATCGTTTTGGCAACAAGGGCACCATCAGCACACAACTCTATTATAAATGGCGGATTGCCAATCAATTTACCATTGCACCCAGTGCAGGTTTACTTATGGAGCAATCCGCATTAGATTATGACCAAAAAGAAGCAGTAGATATCAGTAAAGGCCAACTCACTATGGCAACGTTTGGCTTTGAAGCCAATGTCAACAAAATAGCTTTTGGCATCAATTGGCAAACACCTTTGAAGCAAGAAATGGGCTTGGGCACCATTCAAGCAAACAACCGAGGCATGGTGCACTTGTCTTATTTGTTTTAAAACCGCTCCCCATGGGTCTGTTTTACAATCGCCCGAACCAAGAATGGAAAGGGTTTCAGCAAGCCAATGAATAAATTGGTCATCCAGGTTTTGCCAAAAAAACCTTGCACCCATCTGCCAATGGTTAATCGTTTGGCGAATGCCTTGGTCCATATTTGGCTATATTGGGCTTCCATATCTGTTCTGCTGAGTTCATTGCGCAAATACGCCGCAATCACATTAAACGCCAGCTTTGATCCATGCAATGCCATACTCATGCCATTGCCACAAAGGGGCGTAATCATGCCGCCCGCATCCCCTACCATGAGTACGTGTTGCTCTACCAATGATTTGCGATCAAATGAAATCTGCGCAATGGTGACCGGGGCTTCATACAAATGTTCGGCCTTGCTAAAAATGGCTTTGAGGTGCGGATTGGCATGCAATACTGCGGCTTCCATTGCTGGAATGGAGCCACCATGCGATTGCAAATTTTGGGCCGTGGTTAAATAACACAAACAGGTTTTACCTGCTTCAATATTGGATATGCCACAATACCCATCTTTAAAATTATGCAGGGCAATCAAATCATTGGGCCAATCTATCTTGATATGATACTTCACCCCGATAAAATTATTGAGGGGTTGTCGCTTGCCTAAAATGAAGGGGCGCTTCCACTTCACATCCAAATTACTGCGCTTACCAAAACTGCCCACGGCCACTTTTGCTTGAATGGGACCCAATACAGACTGAATGGTAAATACATCTTGGTCAAATAGTATATCGTCTACCTTAACCCCTTGTTCTATTCGCACGCCTAATTCAATGGCTATTGCACACAATGATTGATCAATCGTATATCGGCTGATGCCAAAACCACCCAAGTCTAATGCTTGATTTATGGCTTGTCCATTGGGTGCAGTCACCATCAACTGATTCACAATGGGCAATTGCATGGCTGATAAATCAAGCCCCAAGCTGTTGATAAAATCCCAGCTCTCTAAACTGATGTATTCTCCGCAAACCCGATGAAAGGGATACTGCTCTTTCTCAAACAAAACCACGCGAAAGCCGGCCCTCGCCGACTGTATAGACAGTGATAATCCCGCAAGGCCACCGCCAACAATAGCAATATCGTATGGTATGGTATTAGACATGGGGGTGCGTTGTGTGTTCAACAATGATTAACCATCGAAAAGCCCATTTCCATTGAATGCTGTAACGTACAATGCCAGCTTGGTTGAGCAGCAACTCCCACTCGGCTCTGTTAAATCCTCTGAG
>JAIXYL010000137.1 GCA_027490265.1 Sediminibacterium sp. | reverse complement strand
TCAAGAGCACATAACCAAATTTATTGGCAATGGCCATCAACAAATTGCCTCTGCTTCTGCTCTGTATATTTTCTTCCGCTAATGAAAATGGTAACCCATTAAACAAGGGATCTAAAGTGGTCAAAAAACTTTGGTATATGCCATCTATCTTAATAATCTCATAGGGATTATTCAAGTTGATACTTAACTGAACGGCGTCATCTACTGAGTGAGCAGTAGAATAAGGAGAGGGCATTAAAATGGCTTTTACATTTTCAGACCCCAATGCGTCACAAGCAATGGCTAAGGTTACAGCGGAATCAATCCCCCCTGATGATCCTAGAATTGCTTTGGTAAATCCCATTTTACCAAAATAATCTTTGATCCCTGATACCAATGCTTGGTATACTTGGGCAATATTTAATTCGGGTTCAAGCGCAGCAGGATTCAATTCTTTTTCTGGGAGTCTGCTTGCTGGTTCTAGAATGGGGCCTTGAATAGTGCCATCATCGTTTAATTCAACAAAGTCTAATGCTTCTTCAAACATTGGCAATGCTTTCATCAGATTGGCATCTTTGTCAAAAACCAATGAAGCGCCGTCAAATACAATTTCTGTTTGACTCCCAACTGCGTTGCAATAAAATAAGGGCATCTTATACTTGACAACATTGGCTTTAATCACTGCTTTGCGATCTTCGTCATGTGTGTAATCAAATGGTGACGCGCTTAAATTCAACATCATGTCTGGATTAAATTTCATCAATTCATCCATTGGGCATATTCTGTACAAAGGGTTGTCTCCCAAATTCCAAATGTCTTCACAAATGGTCACCGCTAATTTTTTTCCTTTAAATGGAATGATCTGCCATTCAAATGCTGGTTCAAAATACCGATACTCATCAAACACATCATAGGTTGGCAACAGTGTTTTATGCACCACTGCTTTTACTTCTTTTTCGTGTAAAAAATAAGCAGCATTAAAAAGGTCTTTGCCTCTTTGGTCTTTATTTTTCACCGGACAGCCAATCAATACACCAATAGAATCGGCATAAGCTTTGATTTGTGAAACGGCTGCCTGACATTGTTCTATGAAATCATCAAATTCAACAAAATCTCTGGCCGGATAACCGCATACCGTCATTTCACTAAAAAGGATTAAATCACCTCCAGCGGCTTTGGCGGTTTGTATGGCCTCTATAATTTTTTGAGTATTGTATGCGAAATTGCCAATATGATAATTTTGTTGTGCGATGAATATTTTCATAGGTCAAATTTCATCAATTTAACAACATGATGGCAATCCTTTCCGTTAATTCGCATATGAAAACAACCTTTCTTGCTTGTTTAGTGCTTTTTGGCTTCTTGGCTTGTAACAGCGATCAAAGTGCTCCGGACGTATCAAAAATCAAGTTGCCTTTACAAGTGGCCCATTTTGAAGCTGATTTTTTTGCCATTGATACCATGCAATTAGAACCATCATTGGCTGCCTTGGATAAGAAGCACCCTGGTTTCACCACCGACTTTTTATCAAATATTTTGGTACTTATGCCATCAACCGAAGCCAATGATTTAAAAAGTTTTTACAGAGCTTATTGGCCATTGTACCAGAATTCTACAGCAATCTTTAAAGAACAACGTGCACAAATTCCAATCATTAAGCAAGGGCTTCAATATGTTAAATATTATTTTCCTCAATACCCTTTGCCACAAAAGCTGATTACGTTTATTGGTCCAATTAACAGTTATGCAACCATCTTAACCAAAGATGCTATTGCTGTTGGATTACAACTGTTCATGGGCAAAGACCACCCATTGTATACAAGTGAACAAGGACAGGCTTTATACCCCGCTTATATTTCAAGAAAATTTGAACCGGCTTATATTCCAGTAAGTGCCATCAATAATTTGGTATTAGATATGTACCCTGAACAATTTGCAGGTAAACCATTGATTGCGCAAATGATTGATCTTGGTAAACGATTGTACATAGTAGATCATCTACTTCCTGAAATAGCAGATACGTTAATTACGGGCTATTCAGCCAAACAATTAGACGCTTGCATAAAGAATGAAAAAAATATTTGGAGTTTTTTTATTCAAAACGATTTATTGTACAAATCTGATCCGATGTTGGTGAGGGATTATATTTCCGAAGGCCCATTCACACAGGCTTTTGGCCAGGACAGTCCTGGTAAAATTGGACAGTTTGTAGGTTGGCAAATTGTCAAAAAATGGATGGACAAACACAAAAACTTGTCGATGGACAGCTTAATGAAAAAAGATGCGATTCTTTTATTTGAGGAAGCAAGGTACAAACCCAGTTAATTCATTTTGGAAGGTGCAATTAAGTCAAATGCAGGAATGGGTACACTAAAGCTTTGTTTGGTGTATTGGTTGAGCATGGTATAACTGCCTTGCATTTTGCCCATTTCAGTTTTTAAATTGCAGCCGCTTACATAAACGTATTGTTCGCCTGGTGCCAATACAGGCTGAATGCCAACAACACCATCTCCTTCTACTTCTCTATGTTCTGCATTACTGTCGAATATATACCAATGTCTGCGAAGAAGTTGAACGGTAAATTTATTATGATTCTCAATGGTGATGCGATATGCAAACATGTATTCACCTTTCAGCGGATTGCTGTAATCGGACTGGTAGAAGACTTCCACCGTGATTTCAATTCCTGCTGAAATTTTAGAAACCATAGATATAATGATTGGTCATTGTAAATGTAGGTAAATTAACATTCTTTATGGGCAAAATCATCAAATAATCATGTGAATAATTGCTTAAAATGGCGCAATCGGCTGTACTTTTGCAGCACTTAAAAAAGACGATTATGACAAAAATTGCTGTTGCCAAAGGAGATGGAATTGGTCCTGAAATCATGGACGCCGTATTATCCATATTTGATGCCGCTAAAGTGCCATTGTCTTACGATGTGGTAGACATGGGAAAATGGGTATTCGACAAAGGCTACAGCAATGGCATGACGCCTGAAGCGCAGCAGACTATTGAGTCTTTAGGCATTTTATTCAAAGGGCCAATGGAAACGCCTAAAGGAAAAGGTGTGAAAAGTGTCAATGTAACTGCCAGAAAAACCTGGAACACTTATGCCAACAAAAGAACCTTCCAAACTTTGCATGGGGTAGACACCGTATTTAGTAAGGCAGGTATTCCAATTGATATCACCATTGTTAGAGAAAATATTGAAGATACCTACGGTGGCATTGAACATATGCTGACCAATGACGTGGCACTCAGTAGACGTTTTATTACCCGTCCTGGTAGTATGCAAGTGATTCGTTATGCTTTTGAAATGGCTAAGAAAAAGGGATGCAAGCGCATTACCTGTGGTCATAAGGCTAATATTATGAAATTGACCGATGGCTTGTTTTTAGAAGTGTTTTATGAAATTGCTAAAGAATACCCAGAATTAAAGGCAGATGATGTGATTGTTGACGACCTCTGTATGAAATTAGTGAGTCGTCCTGATCTGTTTGATGTGGTGGTTTTAACCAATTTGCAAGGTGATATTGTGAGTGATTTATGTGCTGGATTGGTTGGTGGATTGGGTTTTGCCCCATCTGCGAATATTGGCGACCATATTTCTATTTTTGAAGCAGTACATGGAACAGCACCAGATATAGCTGGCAAGAATATTGCCAACCCAACAGCATTATTATTAAGCGGTATTGGTATGTTGCGTCATTTGGGTCTTATGCAATCAGCATCTACCATTGAAAATGCCTTATTGTACACTTTGGAAAGTGGTCAGCATACCGGTGATTTTGGTGAAAAGGGTACAAAAACCTTGAATACCACTGAATTTGCCAATGCCATCATCGCTAATTTTGGTAAAAAGCCCGCACACAATCCTAGACCAGATATGCAAGATGTGTCTGTTACACCGACCCATTTTGCTCTAGAAAATAATCCAATGCTCGAAACCACTGATACCAATAATGAATTTATTGTTGGTGTTGACATGTTTATTGAGAGCAATGAACAGCCTACTGTAGTTGCGGAAAAATGTCTACAGCATACTTTAGACTTATTTAAATTGGTGACCATCAGCAATAGAGGCACCCAAGTTTGGCCCAAGGGATCGGTTTACACCAATTTGGTGAACCAATACAGGTGCAGATTTGAAAGCGTTGGTGATAGTCCGTTGACCCAAATTGACATCATTGAGCTTTACAAGCGTTTAACTGCAGATTTCAAAGTTTGTTCAACAGAGATTTTGAATATGTGGGGAGATAAAAAAGCGTATAGTCTTGCACAGGGGCAATAATTGAGTTGATTTTTAACGTAATTTCACGGCTCATTTAAAGCATATAAGAACAATGGCTGAAGTGATTTTAATGCCCCGACTGAGTGATACCATGACCGAAGGGGTGATTGCCGCTTGGCATAAAAGGGTAGGTGATACAGTTAAGAAGGGCGACTTACTCGCTGAAATTGAAACAGACAAAGCCACTATGGAGCTGGAAAGTTACCAAGATGGCGTGTTACTGCATATTGGCACCCCTGATGGTGGCAAATTACAAGTGAATGATTTATTGGCCATTTTTGGTAAACCAGGTGAAGATATTACTGAATTAGTCAAAATTCATGGGGGTGGCGCATTGCCTGCCATTCCAACTGCTGCATCCGTTGCAGCTGCAAACGCAACACCAGCGCCTGATGCACCAGCGGCAGCTTCAATCCCAACGGCCAATAATGCAGCCCCTGCAATCGATCCAGCATCAATGGAGGAAGTAGTCTTAATGCCACGTTTAAGTGATACCATGACAGAAGGGGTTATTGCATCATGGCAGAAAAATGTTGGTGATTCTGTAAAAAAAGGAGAAGTTTTAGCTGATATAGAAACCGATAAAGCCACCATGGAATTGGAAAGTTACAAGGATGGCGTATTGCTTTATCAAGGTGCTAAAGCTGGTGAGAAAATTTTAGTCAATGATTTGCTTTGCATTATTGGCAAAGAAGGTTTGGATGTTGCTGGTATTGTTGCTGCGGTAAAAGCCAGCGGTGGCGCGGCCAATGCATCAACGGAAACTGCACCTGCTCCACCTGCCCCAGCGCCTGCTGTTGCAGCTCCTGTTAGTCCTGTGGTTGTTGCACCTGCGGTTGAACAAGCTGTGGTAAACAGTGGTAGAATTTTTGCATCGCCTTTGGCCAAAAGAATTGCGGCTGAAAAAGGGATTGATTTAAAATATGTAAAAGGGTCTGGCGACAACGGTAGAATCACTAAAATAGATATTGATCAATATACGCCTGCTGCTGCGCCTGTTGCAGCTGCTGCACCTGCTAAGACGGTTGCTCCTGTAGCCAGTCAAGCGGTGGTTGGTCAAGTCAGCTTTACAGATGTTCCTGTTTCTCAAATGCGTAAAGTAATTGCGAAGCGTTTGAGTGAAAGTTTATTCACTGCCCCTCATTTTTATTTAACCATGCAAATTGATATGGATGCGGCTATTGCTGCTAGAACCAAAATCAATGAAGTGGCTTCGGTGAAAGTGAGCTTTAATGACCTTGTTGTAAAAGCAACGGCGATGGCGTTGAAAAAGCATCCAAAAATCAACAGCAGTTGGATGGGCGATTTTATCAGATACAATGACCATATTAATATAGGTGTGGCTGTTGCAGTTGATGAAGGATTATTGGTACCTGTTGTAAGATTCGCTGATAGTAAGTCACTCAGTCAAATAGGTGCAGAAGTAAAAGACTTTGCACAAAGAGCCAAGGATAAAAAATTACAACCAGCCGATTGGGAGGGCAGTACATTTACCATTTCTAATTTAGGCATGTTTGGTATTGATCAATTCACTGCCATTATTAATCCTCCAGATGCTTGTATTTTAGCAGTAGGTGGTATTTCTCAAGAGCCTGTTGTGAAAAATGGTCAAGTGGTTCCAGGTAATATAATGAAGTTGACCTTAAGTTGCGACCACCGCGTTGTGGATGGTGCAACCGGCGCTGCTTTCTTGCAGACTTTGAAGCAATTATTAGAAGAGCCTGTAAGAATGCTTGTGTGATTTTAAAGAAGTCTATTTTTTGTTTCGCTTATTAAGACGAGACATTTGAAATAAATAAAAAACCTCACTACATGTGAGGTTTTTTATTTTGGGTAAGCAATTTTTATTTTAGTGATCCCACTCACAACCAATTGGTGCGCCCGGTGGTATCTCTTTGTGTTGTGGTAAACTGATGTCTTTAGGATGATTAATCCTTTCAATGGTATATCCAAAATGCGCAGCATCTGTTCCAGCTTTTACCATTGTTTGTGCATATTTTTTTAATTGTTCAATTCTGCTATAACAAATGGATTGTACAGCATAATTGGCTTGTTCATTTTGATTCAAAGCCAATAACCATGTCAAGACCATTTGCTGTGTTTGCTTTTGCACTTCTCTGGCCAAACCCTTTTCTGGCGCTGCTTTCCATGTAGCATTAATGATGGCATCTAATACATCATCCCAGCCCGGTGTGCCTGCCATCGCTTTTAATTGCACCAAACGATTGGCGCGTTCTGCATTAAATAAGAAGGATAATTCAAAATGCGTTAACGCTTCTGCAGCAGCTAATGGATCAAAACTCATTCCTGTTCTTTTTTGAAACACTTCACCTACACCATTGTACATGGGCGGTCTTGGAGGAATTAATTGAACGATTTTATTTGACAATGTTAACACATTGGGCGACAAAGTTTTGAGCATGGCATTCAATGCTTTTAATTGTATGGCTGCAGGAAGAACTGTGGGTTGAACCTGCTTGTCTCCTCTAACATTGTAACTGTAATACATGCCTCCAATTAACTTACTCACTGCTTCTGCTTGATATCTGTGATAATTGTACACTGGCACTAATACATCTTCTAGTGTACTCATTGGGGTATTGGGTTGAATATTTGCTTCCGAAAATTGATCCAATGCTTTTTGCCTTACTGCTAAAACATTATTGAGTTCGGCAATTGGGTCAGTATCATTGTCCCAAAGATGCGCATCCGGATGAAATCCTCCGGGAGCTCTGGCATCGGCATCTGCAATAAATAACAAACCTTTTTGTTGATTTTCTTCAAGTAGTTGATTTAGGGCAGCAGTTTCGTCGGTGCCTGGAGGGAAATCGCTGTAACCATACATGATGGCACGTTTATCCCATTCGCCTATTTCATTGGTATACACTTTACTAAAGTCAATTTGTCCTTTTGCATTGATAAATACAGCTGGATGCGGATAATCCATTACGGATGCCCGGTTGTTGACACTTGACGCATAGTTGTGCTGTAAACCAAGTGTATGGCCAATTTCGTGTGCAGACAATTGTCTAAGTCTTTGCAAGGCAGCTTCCTTCATGGTGGTTGAAACAGGTTTACCAGTTTCAAATGGAGACAGCAACCCAGTAAAAATTAAATAGTCTTGTCTAACGCGCAAAGAACCAAGTGTCACTTGCCCTTTAATTATTTCTCCCGTGCGGGGATCGGTTACTGAAGCGCCATAGCTCCACCCTCTGGTAGACCGATGCACCCAATTAATCATATTGTACCGAATATCCATTGGGTCTGCAGAGTCTGGCAATACCTTTACTATAAATGCATTTTTGTAACCTGCTGCTTCATAAGCTTGATTCCACCATTTGGCGCCATCAAGTAATGCTGAACGTATGGGCTCTGGTGTACCATTGTCTAGATAATATATAATTGGTTTCACTGGTTCACTAATGGCTGCAGTGGGATCTTTTTTAACCAAGCGATGTTTGGCAATCACCATTTGTTGGATCGGTTGTGAAAAATCACTACTGTAATCGAAGTATGATTTACCAAAATAACCGCTTCTAATATCGTATTTGCGTGGTTTAAATTGATTGTCTGGAAGCTGTACAAATGAATGGTGCATTCTTAATGTAATGGCTTCTGTTGATGGACTTACGGCGCGCACCATTCTTCCTGCATCAGCACCGCCTACAAAACTAATCATGGCTTCCAACTCTGTATTCAGCGGAAAATTTTTGGTGTTGTTGATATAAATGGCAGAACGGGCTTCATTAAATGTGTAACTGCCCTGACGCATGCTTCTAATTTTATCTGCAACGCCATGCGCGTCTCTTAGTAAAAATGGATTCAAATCAATTAAGTATTGACCATTGTCTTCAACTTCAATAGTAAAAGATGCTAATGCAGACGAAGCAAAGGATTCAGCAACTGCTTTTTTTTCTTGTGCATTATTGGAGCTGGCTCTGTAATCGTAATTGGGTTGAATGAGTAATAATTTCTTGCCAACTTTATGAAAATAGACAATTCTCGTGTTACCAATCTGACCTCTGTCTAGCCCAATATCATTGGATCCTAAGCCTGCTGGTAAACTGTTGACGTACAAAAATTCTTTGTTAAGTTCATTAACCAGTAGCCAAATTTTTCCGTTATTGGCATCGTACCAGATTGGAAAGAAGCCATCCATTTTTTTCATGGATTTTGTTTTTTCTGCTATGCTATTGGTGCTTTGCGCTTGAGTTACAAGTCCACAAGTACAAATCAATAAAGTGGTGATCCATTTTTTCATATAACCCATTTATACTTTATTAATAAAATAAAAGACCCTGCCTTTTTTTAAAAACAGGGTCTTACTATTTAAATCTCTAAGAAATTAACCGTTATTTTCTGAACTTGGTGTTTCAGGTGTAAACAGGGTTGGTGTTTCCACAACTACTGGTGCAGGAGCTGGAGCTACTGGTGCAGGTGGAGCAACTTTCTTTACAACTTTTTTAGCTGGTTTCTTAGCGACTGGTTTTTTTGCTGGTGCTGCTTTTTTAGCTGGCGCTGCTTTTTTTGCTGGTGCTACTTTTTTAGGAGCCGCTTTTTTTACAGCTTTCTTGGGCGCTACTTTTTTTGCTGCTGCTTTTTTAGGAGCCGCTTTTTTTACAGCTTTCTTAGGTGCTGCTTTTTTTGCTGCTGCTTTTTTGGGAGCCGCTTTTTTCACAGCTTTCTTAGGTGCTGCTTTTTTTGCTGCTGCTTTTTTAGGAGCCGCTTTTTTTACAGCTTTCTTAGGTGCTGCTTTTTTTGCTGCCTTTTTTGGTGCTACCTTTTTGGCAGCTTTTTTAGGCGCTGCTTTTTTAGCTGCTTTCTTTTTACTTGCTTTTGCCATGATGGTATTAGTTTGAATGAAAGGTTTTAGATTGACAGTAAGTTAGAATATTTTTTCAATAAAAATTAATTTCATTCACACCTATTTCTTTTTGCTTTTTGTATAGCCGTTTTTGTGGAGCCATAAAAGCACTTTGTCTCGTTGGTCACCTTGAACAATGGCCTCCCCATCTTTTGCACTTCCCCCAGTTCCACAGAAGTTTTTGAGTTGTTTCGATAACTGTTCTAGGTCCTCAAATTGGCCAATAAAACCAGATACTAAGGTAACCGTTTTGCCTCCTCTTTGTTTTTTATCAAGGCTAATAATGAGGGGTTGTTTAACAGGATCAAGGGTTTCAACGGATTCGTCCTCGGCTCTATTGAATTGAAAATTAGGATCAGTGCTGTAAACAAACCCTATTTTATCAGCTATGTTTTTCTTGCTCATTGGTTTGATTTGGAAAAATGATTGAAAAAATAGACCCTTTCCCAATTTGGCTATTCACCTGAATTTGCCATTGGTTGGCCGTTGCATATTCAGCACAAATTAACAAGCCCAAGCCTGTGCCTTTTTCTTTTTGGGTACCAAGGGTAGTAAAATGTGTTTTCAGTTGAAATAAGCGGTTAATTTGATCTGGATTCATGCCGACCCCACTGTCTTGTATATGCAAGACAATGGCTTGATTTGTTTGTTCAGTATACAGATGTATTTGTCCTTTTTCGGGAGTGAATTTAACCGCATTCAATAAAATATTTCTAATGATAATGTCCATATGTTGAGAATCGGCCACAATATGTAAGGATGGATCAATATCATTTGTCACTTCAATCTGTTTTTGTTGGGCAAGTCCTGATAAAAGGTCCACAGAATAACTGGCTTGTAAGTTTAGATTTAGCCGCTGTTTATGTACGCTTATAATGCCATTCATTTGAGATCTAGACCAAATAAGTAGGTTGTCTAATACATAGTTTAGGTTTTGTACCTGTTTGGTTAAATCATTTTTTAATTGCGTGTATGTGTCGTGGTCCATGGAAGACGGGTCTAGCATGGGCAACACCGCATTTAATGAAGCAATGGGTGAACGCAAATCGTGTGATACAATTGAAAAAATCTTATCTTTTAATAACACGGTTTCTTCCAAAGTTTGTTTCTGGGATTCAAGCACCAGATTGGTTGCTGATTTATACTTGTTTTTTCTAGCAATAACAATCAACATGATGATGACCACAAATACAGTTACAATCAATAATATATTTACAATGGTCTTTTTTTGATTATTGTCTAATTGTTGGGCTTTCTCTTTTTTTAACTGATTGATTTCAGATTCCTTTTTTTCAGCCTCAAATTTAGCTTGCATCTCAGCCAGTTTGGTCCGACTTTTTTGCTGGTAAAGTGAGTCATTTAAAATGCTGGCTTGTTTTTGAACGGTAAATGCTTTTTGATATTGACCGATGCCTTCATAAGCTGTAGCTAGTAATTGATAAATAAGGGCTGTTTCAGATTTTGCACCCATATTGATGCCTAGCGTTAAGGCTTTTTCTAAATATGGAATGGAAGCGCTGTATTTTTTTTCTTCATTGAGGATGCGCCCAACTCTATAAAGTGCGGTTAATTGTAATTGAATACTATTGGCTTTTAACGCAAATTGTTCCGATAGTTTAAAATAAAATTTAGCACTATCAGTTTGGTCTTTTTCAAGCGCTAAATCCCCCGCATTTCTATAAGCAAACGATAATAAATAAGGGTCTTGCAGGGCTTTATTAAAGGCCAATGCTTTGTTTGAATAAATCAAGGCACTGTCTAATAATTTACCTCTATAAAATGTAAAAGTTAAATTATTGAGGGCTCGGCCAATGCTTTTATCGTTGTTCAGTTTTGTATGTAATCCCAAATCCTTTTTAAAGAATTCAATGGATTTGTTGGTATTCCCTTGAGAATTAAAAACAGAAGCCATGCACCTATACGAGGCAGCCAATTCTGGTAAAAATTGATTGCGCTCATTCCATTTCAATGCTTTGGTGCTGTAATCAAATGCAGCTGTGAAGTCTCCATTTCGGTATTTGATCCAAGCCAAATTATTCAGTGCTTTGCCTTTTTCTTGGTGTAGGTTATCCTTTTCTGCAATGGTTAGTGCCTCAAGTGCGTATTGGGCAGCAAGGATGGTATTTTTATCGGCAAGTTGTTCAGCTGCAAGATTCATGGATTGCAACTGTTCGAGTTTGTTGGGCTTTTGGGCAATCAAGCGGTCAATACTGTCTTTGGTATTGGATTGAGACAATAACTGCTTAAATAGTAGCAAAAAGACAACTGTGCTTAACAATTTTGCAGTTGCCTTATATTCATCTTTCATGAATCAAAATATTCAAGCAAATTACAAAAAATGATAAGGTGTAAAGGATTTTTTTCAGAAATAATCCTATTGATGTAGAAAGGCCGCTTTTAAACTTAGGTCAAGGCTTCTGGCTTGATGAATTAAGCCACCCACACTTACAAAATCAACGCCAGTTTGGGCATATGCCTGAATATTAGATTGATTGATACCGCCACTTGCTTCGGTTTCAACGCGGCCATTGATCAGCGCCAATGCTTCTGTAATTTGAATGGGGGTAAAATTATCGAGCATGATTCGATTGACTTTGTCTAAAGCCTGATTGCAAATTAATGCCACGTCTTCAATGCTTCTGGTTTCTACTTCAATTGGTAGGTTAACCGGTTGCGCTTTTGCATAGTCGTAAGCCAGATTAATGGCTTTAATAATACCACCACAATAATCAATATGATTGTCTTTCAGCATAATCATATCATACAAACCAAAGCGATGATTGATGCCACCCCCAATCTTAACGGCTTCTTTTTCTAATAATCTAAAATTGGGCGTGGTTTTTCTGGTATCCAAAAGTCTGGTGTGATAGCCTTTGAGCAATTGGGTATAGGTATGGGTTAAAGTGGCAATGCCACTCATTCTTTGCATACAATTGAGGACCAATCTTTCCCCTTTTAAAATTGTATGAACCGATGCTTGAATCTCAAATGCAATATCACCAGGTTGCATGTTTTGTCCGTCTTGCATCAGTGCAGTGAATTGGCAATTGGGCTCAATTTGGTGAAATATTTTTGAGGCAATATTTACACCTGCTAGTACCCCAGCTTCTTTTACATGCAATAAAGCTTTGCCCATTTGGGTTGCTGGAATAGAACTTAAAGTTGAATGATCGCCATCCCCAATATCTTCTGCTAGTGCTGAATCTACTAAGAATGCCAATGCCTTGTCAAATGCAGTCATGCCCAAGATTTAACTGATTCTCATCGTAATGATGTACAAAGTGCCATTCTTTTGTTTCAATTGAACGGTGATGCTGTAACTTTTGCCAGCTGTAGTGAGTTTACCCAGAATATAGACCAGATTGCCTTTACCGCCATCCGATACTTTATCGAAACCTTTGATCCCGTTATCGGCATAAAATGATTTTAAGGCAAGGGCGGCCTGATTTTTACTCATATTTTTCACTTCATCCTTGTCCAATAATTTCAAGTCTACGTAATCATCTAAATACGTTGTGATCATATCAGGGTTAGCCGATTTCAATGCTCTTATCACCATATCTGTTTCGGATTGCGCCTTAACTGAGACAAGACCAATCATAAAAAAACAAAGGGTGAACATCAATTGCTTCATAAAATCCATTTAACCAATAAACTGTGCGATAATCATGCCAAAATTGGGGCATTTTACCGATTTTATAAATGTACATCCAAAAGCTGAATGAGAAATAGGTTAACTTTAACGCATGAGCAGAAAAGTCATTTTAGTTATAATGGATGGATGGGGACTAGGGCAGGTAAAAGCATCTGATGCCATCCAACACGCCAAGGTGCCATTTGTGAGTAGTTTATACAGTCAATATCCCAATACTACATTGATTACCTGCGGTGAAGCAGTTGGGTTGCCTGAGGGGCAAATGGGCAATAGTGAAGTGGGTCATTTAAATCTTGGGGCTGGAAGAATTGTTTACCAAGAATTGCAAAGAATTAATGTGGCGGTTAAAGATGGTTCTTTGGCAAAGAATCCGGTTTTGCTAAACGCTATTGAAACGGCCAAACAAACTGGCAAAAAATTACATCTTTTGGGTTTGGTGAGTGATGGGGGGGTGCATTCGCATACCAATCATCTGAAAGCACTGTGCAGTATTTGTCATGAACATGGCTTATCCAATGTATTTATTCATGCGTTTACTGATGGCAGAGATACCGACCCTAAAAGTGGATTGGGCTTTATGCAATCTGTTGAAGCCCATTTAGCCACCACTACAGGTAAAATTGCAACAGTGAGTGGCCGTTATTATGCAATGGACCGAGATAAGCGCTGGGAAAGAGTGGCCAAAGCCTATCATTGCATGGTGCATGCAAAAGGGCAAACCGCCCTATCTGCTGATGCTGCCATTCAAGCCAGTTATGATGCAGGGGTTACCGATGAGTTTATTTTACCTACTGTTATTACAAAAGCAGATGGATTGCCTATTGCAACGATTGAAGCGGGGGATGTGGTGATTGCTTTCAATTTTAGAACCGATCGTTGTAGAGAAATTACAGAAGTATTGACGCAGAAAGCTTTTCCAGAGCAGGATATGGCGCCTCTGTCTTTACACTATACCACAATGACCATGTATGACCAAACCTTTAATGGGGTTCATGTCATTTTTGATAATGATAATTTAACCAATACCATCGGAGAAGTCATTGCTGCAAATGGAAAGAAACAAATTAGAATTGCTGAAACAGAAAAATATCCACACGTCACTTTCTTTTTTAGTGGAGGGAGAGAAGCGCCTTTTGAAGGGGAATCAAGAATCATGGCTGCTTCACCCAAAGTAGCCACTTATGACTTGCAACCCGAAATGAGTGCAGTAGAGTTGACCAATAAAATTCTACCGGAAATAGCAGCAGAATGGGCTGATTTTATTTGTTTAAACTTTGCCAATGCCGATATGGTTGGTCATACTGGTGTATTTGACGCGGTTGTAAAAGCTGTAGAAACTGTGGATCAATGTGTTGAACGAATTGTGAACTTGGCCATTGAGCACGGGTATACCATTTTTTTAACGGCTGATCATGGCAATGCTGATTACTTGATTAATGAGGATGGGTCGCCCAATACCGCACATACATTGAATCCTGTACCATTGTTTGTTATTGACAAATCGTGGAAAGGGTCATTGTCTTCTGGTAAGTTGGCAGATATTGCACCAACTATTTTAACTTTTATGGAATTACCAATACCAGCCGAAATGACTGGACAGATATTAACCCAATAAAACCATCCCCATGTTCAAAAAAATCCTTTTAGTATTACTGGTTATCTTTTTAGTGATGCAAGCTTTTAGACCAGAAAAAAACGTATCTGGTCAAAAAAACAATGCTATCGCAACTTTGTATCCTGTGCCAGACAACGTTAATCAAATTTTAGTAAAAGCGTGTAACGATTGTCACAGTAATACAACCGTATATCCTTGGTATGCTGAAATACAACCAGTGGCTTGGTGGTTAGATGATCATGTAAAAGATGGTAAGAAACACTTGAATTTTGATGAGTTTGCAACTTATAGATTGGCTAAGCAGTTTCATAAATTGGAAGAGGTTTTTGATGAAGTAAAAGGAGGGGAAATGCCTTTAGAATCTTATACTGTTGTGCATCGTGACGCAAAATTGACTACTGAAGAAAAAAATATATTACTGGACTGGTCTACTGCAGTTCGCGATACCATGAAAGCGCGATATCCCGCAGACAGCCTGATCATGAAAAAGAAAAAATAGTGGGGGCTTTTGTTTAATTTGCAGGATGGAAATTAAAAAAGCCGTTTACCTGATCTCAAATGCCGATTTTAAAGCATGTCCAGCACCAGATAGACCTGAATATGCATTTATCGGTAGAAGTAATGTGGGTAAGTCTTCTTTAATCAATATGCTTTGTAAAAATAATAAGCTAGCCAAAACCTCATCTGCCCCTGGTAAAACCCAACTCATTAACCATTTTGATATTGAAAGTAGCCAATCCTTGAAACAAGGGTTCAAGAAATGGTACTTGGTAGATTTGCCAGGTTACGGATTTGCAAAAGTGGCCCAGAGCAGTCGCAGAAGATGGGAACAGATGATTGAAAATTATCTGCGCAAGAGAGAGAATCTGGTGAATGTGTTCGTTTTAATCGACAGCAGACACAAACCTCAAAAAATTGATCTTGAATTTATCAGCCAATTAGACAAATGGCAGATTCCATTCAGTTTGGTTTTTACCAAGACGGATAAAGAAAAACCTGGGGTCGTTGCCAATAATATTCAACAGTTTTTTGATACACTGAGATCTACTTGGCAATTCTTGCCGCAGCATTTTGTTACAAGTGCAGAGAAACACCAAGGGAGAGAGGACATTCTTCAATTCATTCAAATGAAGAATGAATCAGTTGCCTAAAGCAGCTTCAATAGCTTTGGCTTTCAATAAACATTCTTCGTATTCCTTTTCGGGATCGCTATAAGTAGTAATGCCACTACCAACTAAGTAATTGAGTAATTGCTCGTTAGAATTGTACAAAATACTTCTTATGACTACATTGAAATCAAAGTTTTTATGCGGATCTATATAGCCGACTGCCCCTGAAAAAATACCTCTTTCAATTGGCTCGTATTGGGCAATTAATTCCATCACTTTTTTCTTAGGTGCGCCTGTCATACTTCCCATGGGAAAACCGGTTTCTACTAATTCTTTCAGGCCAATGCCGGCTTCTAATTCACCACTAATGGTTGAGATCATTTGATGGACTTGCGGGAAACTGTATATGCCATACAGCTCTTCAACTTTAACAGAGCCAGCTTTGCATACTCTGCTAAAATCGTTTCTTACCAAATCTACCACCATCACATTTTCACTTCGATCTTTAGGACTTAAATACAATTCATTTTTTAGCAACTGATCTTTTTCTAAATCGCTAATGGCTCTTTTGACGGTTCCTTTAATAGGTTGTGACAAAATCGTTTGTCCCTGTTTTTTTAACCATCTTTCCGGACTTGCGCAAATCAGGTGGGCCGCTTGTTCTTTATAATAACAGGCAAATGGGGTAGGCGATATGGCCGTTAATGCCAAATAAGTTGCAATGGGGTCTAATGCAATATGCTCAGCATTAAATGCTTGACAGAAATTGATTTCATAACAATCCCCTTTCTGAATATGTACTAATAATTGATTGACAATCTGGATATACTGTTCCTTCGATAAACTGGCATTGGTGCGCACAGGTTTTAGCGGCTGCTTAATCTGAGGTTGTTGGCAAATAGCTTCAAAAATGGTGGTGGGTGATAGTGAAGCACTTTCAATGATTAATTCATCTCTTGTAATAGACAAAAGATGATCAGGTCTGTAAAAAAAAGCTTTGCTGAATCCAATTTTGTTAGATGCCTGTGATGGTAAAGCAGCGTGCGCATGGTACTCGTATCCAAAGTGGCCAAATAGCCAATCTGATTGAGATTCATAAAATTGATCAATCTGTAAAGCTGCTTGTTCCCCTGAAATACTTTCAAGCATGCCTGCTGCTGCAATGCATTCTACAACATTATATGCCGATTGATACTGGTGATTATCTAAAAAAGAGCAAACACTAAATTGGTTAATCCAATGTAGTACTTGCTCTTTAATGGTGGGTACATCTGTTATAGAAAATACCTGCTTCGTTCTATTCAAAATGCATTGACTATTTAAAAATCGTCATCGTCGTCGTCATCAAAACCGCCACTCTTATCATTGAAAAGATCAAACTCTTTAAAGTCTTCATCTACTTTAAAGTCGTCTTCCTCTTCCTCTTTCTTTTTGCCTCCTGTGGCCTTTTTACCTTTGCTTTTTGGTAAATCAAATTCGTCGAAGTCAGGATCCCAACTATCGTCTTCTTCAGTTGCTTCCCAATCATCTGCTGCATCATCGTCTTCGTCGTCTAAATCATCGTCGTCATCAGACTGTTTTTTTGCAGAAGATTTTGCGCCCGTTTTTTTGGCGCCAGACTTTACGACTGGTTCATCATCTTCCAAATCATCATCATCGTCATCATCTTCCTTTTTCTTTGCTTTAGGAGATGGTTTACTCGCGGCTACTTTTGCCGGCACTTTGGGGGTAGAGGATTTTTTATCCTTATCAGACTTCGCTGCCATATTTCTAATAAGATTTAAAGCGTAAAATTTGTTCGCAAAATTGTATTAACCAAATAAATTTTTCAATATCAAATCAAATGCCAAAACTAAAGGGGTACAATTTGGTCTCTTCCCGGTCCGTTCGACACAAATTTAACAGGTGCGCCAACATAATTGTTGATGAAATCGATGTATTCATTCATTTCAGTTGGTAAGTTCTCTGCTGATTTTATGGTGGATGTATCCGTATTCCATCCTTTAAATGATTGTAACACAGGGCTGATTTTTGCTCTGGAAATCTGGTAAGGGACTTCTTCGGTAATTGTTCCATTCATATCATAAGCGGTACAAACTTCTAAAGTTTTGAAGCTGTCTAAAACATCTGCCTTAGTCATGATAATCTTGGTAACCCCATTAATCATGCAAGTGTATTTGAGGGCTACTAAGTCAATCCAGCCACAACGTCTAGGTCTGCCAGTGGTAGCGCCAAATTCACTGCCGATTCTTCTTAATTCTTCACCTGTGGCGTCTTCCAATTCTGTTGGGAAAGGTCCGCCACCCACTCTGGTACAATAGGCTTTTGATACACCCATTACATCATTAATTTGTTTGGGCGACACACCTAAACCGGTACAAACCCCTGCAGATATGGTATTTGAAGAAGTGACAAAAGGGAATGTGCCAAAATCAATATCAAGCATACTGCCTTGTGCGCCTTCTGCCAATACCTTTTTACCCTTGGTGATTTCGTTGTTGATATAGTACTCGCAATTGATTACATTCAAAGTTTTCAAGAACTCGAGTGCTTCAAAAAATTCATCTTCCCAGGCAGATATGTCTTCAATAAAATGAAAATTATCTAATAGTTTCTGGTGCTTTAAACGCAGCTTGATGTATTGGCTGGTAAAGTTTTTATCGAGTAAGTCGCCTACTCTCAAAGCATTTCTACCTGTTTTATCCATATAGGCCGGCCCAATGCCTTTCAGTGTTGATCCAATCTTACTTTCGCCCTTAGACAATTCAGAAGCTTTGTCTAATGCGCGATGTGTTGGTACAATAATATTGGTTCGCTCCGAAATAAATAAATTTTTTCTAACATCAATGCCATGTGCAGCTACCGCATCACATTCTCTTTTAAGCGTTACAGGATCTAATACAACACCGCCGCCAATAATATTCACTTTGTTTTGGTGAAAAATGCCAGAAGGAATTTGGTGCAAGACCATTTTTTTACCTTCTACATACAAGGTATGTCCTGCATTTGGACCACCCTGAAAACGGGCAACAATATCATAATTCGGTGCAAAATAATCCACTATTTTACCCTTGCCTTCGTCGCCCCACTGTAAGCCTAAAATTACGTCAACCATAGTTTGTTTTGTAAGCCGCAAAAATAAGGGATAAGAATAAGAGTTGGGGGTTAAATCTTTAACCTTCTTTTTCAGTATCAAATCGGTCAACCGTTTGAATACCATTCAGCGATTTTAATCGATTCACCAGCTCTTCCAATTCTTCTTTATCGTGCACAAACACTTTAATGGTGCCTTCAAATAAACCTTCTCTAGAATCAATGCTTAAGCCAGAAATATTGATGCGTAAGTCTCCGCTGATGACATTGGTAATTTTATTGATGACCCCAACATCGTCAAGCCCTACAATTTTTAAACCTGTTAGGAAAGAAATTTCTTTATTTTTTGCCCACTTGGTTTTTACAACACGGTGACCGTAATTGGCCAATAACTGAGTGGCATTAGGGCAACTGGTTCGGTGTATGATCAACCCTTTACCTGTACTCACAAAACCAAATACATCGTCGCCTGGAATCGGATTGCAACATTTGGCCAATGTATACATGATTTTGTCGCTGCTCTCACCGAAAATGATGAGTTCACTGTCTTTTTTGGGAATGGTTTTGGTAGGGTCCGCTGCCACTTCTGTAAAAACAGGTTTGGGTTTGGGGATTTCAATTTTATCGCCAAGTACCTGAAAATCTTTCAGTTCCTTTAAGTCAATAATTTTGGTGGCAATTTTATAATTTAAGTCTAAAGAAGAATTCAATTTGTAAAACTGCATCAATTCCTCAATATTGTACTGACTGTAAGCAGCCCCAATTGATTCAAGTTTTCTTTGTAAAACGTATTTGCCGTCCTCTGCAATTTTTCTTTTCTCCTCGCGTAAACTGTCTTTGATTTTGTTTTTGGCTTTGGCGGTCACCACCATATTCAGCCAGTCTTCTGAGGGTTTTTGTTTATTGCTGGTAATGATTTCAATTTGATCACCACTTCTCAATTTATGACCAATTGGTACCAATTTGTGGTGCACTTTTGCCCCAATACATTTGGTGCCAATAGCAGAGTGAATGGCAAATGCAAAATCAAGTGCGGTGCTGCCTGTAGGCAACATTTTCACTTCCCCCTTGGGGGTATACACATAAATTTCCTCTGCTAAAAATGAGGTTTTAAAATCTTGTAGAAAATCCACACCGTCTGTATCGGGTGCACTTAAGACTTCTCTGATTTGACCGAACCACTTATCGAATCGATCTTCGTCATTGCCATCCTTGCCTTCTTTGTATTTAAAATGAGCTGCCAAACCTTTTTCAGCAATCTCATTCATTCGTTTGGTTCTAATTTGTACTTCAACCCATTTACCCTGCGGCCCCATCACTGTCGTGTGCAAAGCCTCATAACCATTGCTTTTGGGATTGCTTAGCCAATCTCTTAATCTTTCTGGGGAGGGATTATACTCGTCTGTAATCATAGAGTACACTTTCCAGCACTGCTCTTTCTCTTTTTCGGGTGTTGCGTTTAGTATCACACGAATGGCAAAAAGGTCGTATACTTCCTCAAAAGCCACAGATTTTTTCTTGATTTTATTCCAGATTGAATGAATGCTTTTGGGTCTGCCATAGATTTCAAAATCAAATTCGGCCGCTATTAATTTGTCTTTAATTGGGCGAATGAATTCATTGATATAACGGGTTCTTTCTCGCTTGGTTTCTGATAGTTTTTTAGCAATGTCTTTATAGGCCTCTGGCTCCATGTATTTCATGGACAAATCTTCCAGTTCTGTTTTAATGCTGTATAAGCCCATCCGATGCGCTAAAGGCGCATAAACCCAAACAGTTTCAGAAGCAATTTTCAGTTGCTTCTCTCTTTTCATATGGTCCAGCGTCCGCATATTGTGCAAACGGTCGGCCAGTTTAATTAAGATAACCCTAGGATCATCCGTTAGGGTTAACAATATTTTTTTAAAATTCTCTGCTTGTTGACTGGTATTGGTATCAATTACCCCAGAAATTTTGGTTAAACCATCTACGATTTTGGCGATCTCTGTACCAAATTCCATTTCTACATCTTCCAATGAAATATCGGTGTCTTCAACGGTGTCATGTAATAGTGCACAAATGGTGCTTCTAACCCCCAACCCAATTTCTTCCACACAAATCATGGCCACTGCAATCGGATGAAGAATATAGGGTTCCCCACTTTTTCGGCGCATGGTTTTGTGCGCATTGGCAGCCATTTCAAATGCAGTTCTTAATAACTCCTTGTCGCCTTTTTTAAGTTTTGGGCGTAAACATTTAAGCAAAGCACGATAGTGGCGAATAATTTCTTTTTTCTCCTGCTCTTCGTTAAGGGTGTATTTAGCCAGTGCTGGCTCTGCTGACTGAATTGGGGTTGAATCCATACCATACAAAGATACAAAAAGGCATGGTATGATGGGCGCTCACAAACAAAGCATTCAGTCATCAATTCTATTTACATTTGCGCTGCAATGACGGCAACTACCAAAAAGAAAATATTCGACTTTAGTTTATTACAACGCATCTTCTTTTTTGTAAGACCCTACAAGTCTTATTTTTATTTAAGTCTATTACTCGCCATATTCATGGCAATAGCTGCGCCAGTTAGACCGTATTTAATTCAACTCACGGTGAACGGCGCAACTGGAAAAACCACCCAAGTGCCTGATTGGGTAACCTGGGTTTTATTTGGGAATGACTTGTCCGATGTAAGCCGATTCATCATTGCAGTGACCATTTTTCAAATCAGTTTTTTATTAATTGAAACGGCCATTCGTTTTCTGTTTTCATTTGTGACCGCGTGGATGGGTCAAAATGTGGTAAAAGACTTAAGGGTAACAGTATATAAAAAAGTATTGGGCTTGAATTTGAGGCAGTTTGATCAAACCCCCATCGGCACCCTGACCACTAGAACCATTAATGATATTGAAAGCATTAATGATATATTTTCTGATGGGTTAATCCCCATCATTGCCGATTTATTGACCATTATCATCACTTTGGCAACCATGTTTTATATGGATTGGAAATTGACGTTGGTGAGCCTAACGCCATTCCCAATCATGATTATTGCAACCTATTATTTTAAGGAAAGCGTCAACAAGAGTTTTATTCAAGTGCGCAATGCTGTGGCAGCTTTGAATGCTTTTGTACAAGAACATATCACAGGTATGCAAGTGGTACAAGCATTTGCAGCAGAAGATAAAGAAGCAAGTGCTTTCAAACAAATCAATGCAAAACATCGCGATGCCAATATCCATGCCATTTTTGCTTATTCTGTTTTTTTTCCGGTTGTGGAAGTAGTATTAGCAGTGAGTATGGGCATATTGGTTTGGTGGATTGCCGATCGCAGTTTAGATGCGGGTTTATTGGTGGCGTTTATACTTTATCTCAACCAAATTTTTAGACCATTAAGAATTATTGCAGACAAGTTTAATGTTTTGCAAATGGGAATGATTGCAGCAGAGCGGGTGTTGAAAGTATTAGACAATACCGATGAACTGCCTGCGCCTCCTGCAAATGCTTTTGCACCTAGCACGATCAAAGGGGATATCTCATTTAAAAATGTGAGTTTTTCTTATACAGGTACTCAGAATGTGTTGCATCAGATCAATTTTGACGTGAAAGCTGGGGAAACAGTGGCTTTGGTTGGGCATACGGGGAGTGGGAAAACCTCAATTATCAGCTTGCTGAACCGATTGTATCAAATTCAGGAAGGGGAAATTGCCATTGATGGGGTGGATATTAACCGCTGGGATACAGACTGCTTGCGCAAAGGCATCGGTGTAGTATTGCAAGACGTTTTTTTGTTTTCGGGCACTGTAATGGATAATATTACCCTCCGCAATCCACAGATTAGCCAAGATCAGGTTGAAACAGCAGCCAAAATGATTGGGGTACACGACTTTATCATGCAATTGCCTGGCGGCTATCAGTATAATGTCATGGAAAGAGGCAATACACTTAGTCTGGGCCAACGCCAGTTGATTTCATTTATCAGGGCTTTACTGTACAATCCGGCTATTTTAATATTAGATGAAGCCACATCTTCCATTGACACAGAAAGCGAATTATTGATTGAAAAAGCCATTGATACCCTGATTGCCGGTAGGACATCCATCGTGATTGCCCATCGCTTGAGTACCATCCGAAAAGCTACCCAAATCATTGTTTTAGACAAGGGTGAATTGAAAGAAAAAGGGGATCATGCCACTTTATTGGCTCAGGGGGGATTCTATGCCCGATTACACGATATGCAGTTTGAGAAAAAGAAAGCTGTTTTGCAGTAAATTTCCCCCATCTACCCTTATCTTTGCCGCAAATTTAGAGATGGGTATGGCCTCAAAAAGCATAAAAACATTACTGGTAGCTGTTTTCAGCATATTCTTATTGCTTTTTTCTGCGAATTCATTTGCTAGTGACGCACCTGCTGGTGGCGCCGAGAAGCATGATGCAGCGGCATTTGATCCGGCCAAGCTCATTATGGAGCATATCATGGACGCCCATGAGTTCCATTTTGCCACCATCGGCGAAAAGCATATCAGCATTCCATTACCGGTTATTTTATATTCTCCTCAGCGTGGTTTGAGCATGTTTAATTATGCAAAATTTAACCATGGCCATGATGTATATGAAGGCTACAAATCAGAAGAAGGGCATATCATCCCAGTTAATGCGGCTGGAGAACACGATACCACTGTAACAGTGTATGATTTAAGTTTAACCCGCAATGTGGTACAAATGATTATTGCATTGGTATTGTTATGTGTGTTGATGATTGGGGTTGCCAACAAATACAAGCGCAATGGTGCTAAAGTTGCTCCAAGCGGATTTCAGAATGCTGTTGAACCAGTGATTACTTTCGTTAGAGATGAAGTTGGCAAACCAAATTTGGGTCATGCTTACGAAAAATTCATGCCTTATTTGTTAACCGTATTCTTCTTTATTCTTATCAATAACTTGATGGGATTAATTCCAGGTTCAGCCAATGTAACTGGTAACATTGCTTTTACCATTGTGTTAGGGGTTATCAGCTTCTTCGTGATTTTGTTTAGTACCAATAAGCATTTTTGGGCTCATATCTTTAATCCACCAGTACCTGGTTTCGTAAAACCAATTTTAGTACCGGTTGAATTCTTAGGTATTTTCACCAAGCCATTTGCATTGATTGTCCGTTTGTTTGCCAATATGGTGGCTGGGCATATTGTGATCACTTGTTTCGTGATGTTGATTTTCATTTTCGGCGCCATGAGTAAGGTTGCAGGTTGGGGTTTTGCGCCTGTATCAATGGCATTTACCATTTTCATTTATTTTATAGAAATATTAGTTGCCTTTATTCAAGCGTTCATCTTTACCAATTTAACGGCTGTATTTATTGGACAGTCAATGGAAGGTGCACACCATGACGAAGCGCATCATTAATTTTTTTCATCATTAAAACAAACAATATGTCAGTTCTTAACACTTTGTTGGATGTTAGCATGAGCCATTTAGGTGGTGCTATTGGTGCAGGATTAGCTGCAATTGGTGCCGGTATTGGTATCGGTCAAATTGGTAAAGGTGCTGTTGAAAGCATCGCTCGTCAGCCAGAAGCGTCTAACGACATCCGTGCAAACATGATCTTGACTGCCGCTTTCGTTGAGGGTGTTGCCCTTTTCGCGGTAATCGCAGGTATCTTGGCTGTATTAAAAGCCTAGTTGCACAAACTTATTACTGCATCGTAAGCACAGGGCAAGCGATGCAGTAATCTTTAACCAAACACTGAAGTTTAAAATTTATATATGGAATTGTTATTACCCGGATTAGGATTGTTGGTATGGACTTTACTGGCTTTCCTTGTTGTATTCTTCTTGTTGAAGAGCTTTGCCTGGAAACCCATTCTATCTTCATTAAAAGAAAGAGAAACTGGTATTGCTGATGCCATTGCTTCTGCAGATAAAGTAAAAGCAGAAATGGCTGCATTGAAGAATGAGAATGAAGCCATGATGGCTAAAGCTCGTGAAGAAAGAGCGGTGATGATTAAAGAAGCCAAAGAAACTGCTGATAAAATGGTTTCTGAAGCAAAAGATAAAGCTAAGTCGGAATACGATCGTATTGTTGCTGAAGCACAAACTGCCATTATGCAGCAAAAAAATGCTGCATTAACGGATGTAAAAAATCAAGTAGGTGCATTGGTGATTGAAGTAGCAGAGAAAGTACTAAGCAGAGAATTGTCTAACAAAGGCGATCAAGAAAATTATATTAAACAATTAGCTGAAGGCGTTAAACTGAACTAATTCATGTCCAATCCAAGATTAGCCGACCGTTATGCCAAAAGCCTAATTGATCTTTCAACTGAAAGAAATCAATTAGACGCTGTACGTGCTGATATGCAATACATACAAGCATTGTGCAAGGCAAGCCGCGATTTTTTAAATGTGTTGCGCAGTCCAATCATTAAAGCCGATCAAAAGGAAAAAATGTTGGTAGCTGTAACCAATGGTAAAGTGTCTGAACTAACTGCGCTCTTCACTAATTTGTTAGTGAAGAAAGGCAGAGAGAGCGATTTACCAGAGATTGCCAATGCGTTTATTCAACAATACAATGCTTTAAAAGGTATTCACCAAGTGAAGCTAACAACTGCGATTCCAGTGTCAGATGCATTGAAGCAATCCATTGAAACCAGTGTACAAAAAGCCAATAACTTTGCAACCGTTGAATTAGAAACAGCTGTTGACGAAAAACTAATTGGTGGTTTTGTTTTGGAGTTCGACAACAAACAAATTGATGCAAGCATTGCATACGATTTGCGCGAATTAAAAAAGCAGTTTCTCCAAAATCAATTTGTACCCAATATTAGATAACCAAATACATTAAGATCAACTTTTAAATCATACAAAATGGTAGATATTAAACCAGATGAAATATCAGCGATACTGAGACAGCAACTCAGCAATTTCAATGCTTCTGCCGAACTAGAAGAAGTAGGTACCGTATTGCAAGTGGGGGATGGTATTGCCCGCGTTTACGGACTGAATGGCGTAAGAAGTGGTGAGCTGGTAGTATTTGAAAACGGTGTAAAAGCCATTGCATTGAACCTTGAAGAAGATAATGTGGGTGTGGTATTGATGGGAGATAGCGGTAGTATCAAGGAAGGTGCTAAAGTAAAAAGAACCGGACAAATTGCCTCAATCAAAGTAGGTGAGGGTGTAGTTGGTCGTGTAATTAATACGCTAGGAGAACCTATTGATGGTAAAGGGCCTATCAAAGGTGATTTATATGAAATGCCATTGGAGCGTAAAGCACCAGGGGTAATTTATCGTGAGCCAGTTAAAGAACCATTGCAAACAGGTATTAAAGCCATTGACGCGATGATTCCTGTTGGACGTGGTCAGCGTGAGTTGGTGATTGGAGACCGTCAAACTGGTAAAACAGCTATTTGTGTAGATACCATCATTAACCAAAAAGAGTTCTATGATGCAGGTAAGCCTGTTTACTGTATCTATGTTGCCATTGGTCAAAAAGCATCTACTGTTGCAGGGGTGATGAAAACTTTAGAAGACAATGGTGCAATGGCTTATACCACTATAGTTGCAGCTTCTGCATCTGATCCTGCGCCATTACAATTCTATGCCCCATTTGCTGGTGCTGCTATTGGCGAATTCTTTAGAGATACCGGTAGACCTGCATTGATTGTATTCGATGATTTGTCTAAGCAAGCGGTGGCTTACCGTGAAGTATCATTGTTGTTAAGAAGACCTCCAGGTCGTGAAGCATATCCTGGTGACGTATTCTATCTACACAGTCGTTTATTGGAAAGAGCTGCGAAAGTGATTGCCAATGACGATGTAGCCAAAAACATGAACGACTTACCAGAGTCTATCAAGCACTTGGTAAAAGGTGGTGGATCATTAACGGCTTTACCAATTATTGAAACCCAAGCTGGTGACGTATCTGCTTATATTCCTACCAACGTAATCTCTATTACCGACGGTCAAATTTTCTTAGAAGGTAACTTGTTTAATGCGGGTATTCGTCCTGCCATTAACGTAGGTATCTCAGTAAGCCGTGTGGGTGGTAACGCTCAGATTAAGTCTATGAAAAAAGTAGCTGGTACCTTAAAATTAGACCAAGCGCTTTACCGTGAACTTGAAGCGTTCTCTAAGTTTGGTGGAGATCTAGATGCTGCTACAAAATCTGTGATTGATAAGGGTGCTAGAAACGTAGAAATCCTTAAGCAATTACAGTATTCACCAATGTCAGTAGAGAAACAAGTGGCCATTATTTACTTAGGTACACTGGGCTTATTGCGCGATGTGGCTGTTAAAAAAGTAAAAGAATTTGAAGCCCATTTCTTAATGGAAATGGAAAACAAATTACCTGATGTGTTAGCTGAATTCAAAAAAGGTAACTTACCTGAAGATGGTCTTAAGAAAATGACCGAATTAGCAAAAGGCATCGGCGAACAATACAAGTAATGCTTGATGATATTTTTCTGTAAGAGGCTGTTTCTAATAACAGCCTCTTTTTTTTGGCTTCAATTGAACGTTGTTAAGCTGCTAAACAGCTAAAAAACTTGGTTTGCGGATGATGACATTCGATCCTTTTGCCAGCATGATGCTTTGAGGTTTTTGGGATAAAAAAGGCTCAAATGCGCTACCATAAAGGCCAGCAATATCTGCATCAAAGCTATAGTCAGTTACAGGATACATCTCCCAGCGAGGATGTTCTAAACCATATTCAATTAATTGATGATTGTTCAATTGGTTATATCCCCAATAATGTTCAAAAATAAATTCGGCTTCGGAATTGGGTAGGATTGGCTGCAGTTGATTTAATGCAGTTACACCCAGGCTATTCCATTGTGTGGCATTTTTCCATTGATAATTTAATTGCAACTGGTTTGCAGTGATATGCAATTCGTGTTTCATGGGCATTCTGGTATAGTGCTCGTTGTATAAAGTATTGGCCATCCATGCAATCATATGTTTGGGCACTATTTCACTGATAAATGCAACCCCTCTTTTCCATTCTTTCCCATCAAATCTTTTTACATAAAACCGCAGATTGACTTCCTCAAAATTGGTATGGAATGGCCATTTTGCGCCAAATACTTTGGTTTGATTGAATAGAAACCCAACCATGCTTGCCATCGCTTTGCCTTCAAAAAAGTCGATTTCTGTTCCTTTTGGTAAGTAGGGGCGTAAAATTTCTGCAGGAACAGCATAGTTGAGCATGACTAAATAGTCCCAACTAGCCGTCAAAAAAACAGATTTTTTCTTCATAATCAATTCATTATCAATATACAAACAAGAAAAACCGCTAAAAGTTGCTGACATGGATAAAAATATTTAGAAAATAATTTGGTTTATAAAATAAACTACTCTATGTTTGTCCTGTCAATCAAAAACAATGAAATATATAATCGTTTTTATAGCAGGGATCATGTTAGCAAGTTTGCTAAATGCGCAAACAGTAGTGAAAGGAACTGTAAAGGATCAAAAGGGTAGAATTTTGGCAGGTGCCAATATTGCTATTAAAGACAGTTATGATGGAACCACTTCAGATTCTACTGGGGCTTTCTTGTTTAAGACAACTGATAAAGGCAATGCGGTATTAGTTGCTACAAATATTGGCTATAAGACAATGGAGCTTCCTATTGTTTTAGGAAACGATTCAGTGGTCCTCAATTTCATATTAAAAGAAGAAATCAACGAACTAAAAGCCGTGATCATCACAGCTGGATCTTATGAAGCTAGTGATAAGAAAAAAGGAACTGTTTTAAAAGCTTTAGACATTGCAACAACAGCAGGTGCCAATGCAGATATATCAGCCACCATTCAAACTTTACCTGGTGCTCAAAAGGTTGGTGAACAAGAGGGCTTGTTTATCCGTGGCGGTTCTGCTGAAGAAGCCAAGATCATTATTGATGGTACAGTTGTGAATAATTTCTTTTATAGCAGTGTGCCTGGTATTTCACAAAGAGGTCGTTTCTCACCATTCTTATTCAATGGCACAGTATTTAGTAGTGGTGGATACTCTGCCCTTTATGGACAAGCTTTAAGCAGTGTTTTGAGTTTAGAAAGTTTAGACATACCAGAAAAATCTGAAATTCAATTGGGTGTATCGCCTTTGTTTGCGTCGATTGGTTTGCAGCAAGTGGCCGATAACAAAAAATCTAGTTATGGATTCAGTTATAATTGGACCAATTTAACGGTATACCAAAAGCTTGTACCACAGGCCCCCGATTTCTTTAAAGTGCCTGATTTTCATACAGCAGATGCCAACTTTAGATTCAAAACCAAAAAGAATGGCGTCTTCAAAATTTACGCTTATTATAATGCTGGTGCTTTGGGTGTTCGGAATCCTTCTTTAGACAGCATTGGTTTGTGGAATGCGTTTAGTTTGAACAATCAAAACCTATTTACCAATGCCAGTTTCAGACAATTTCTAGGCAATGGTTGGAAAATTAATGTAGCTGCGAGTGTGAGCTACAATAAAGACCAAATTTTAACCCAGGTTCAAAACCAACAATACCAACCCATTGGTGTCACCAATATTCCTGTGATTGATCAAACCGGCTTTACATTAAATGCCAGACAATGGATGTTACAAGCCAGAGTGGTTGCAGACAAAAGATTTGGCTCAATTAATACATTACGTTTTGGTGCAGAAGTTTGGAATAACAATGACAGCAGTCGCTTTCAAAGCATCAATGGATTGTTTCCTTCAACTGTGAACGACTTCTATAAAGCAGGTTTTGCAGAAGCTGATCTTTACATAACCAATGAATTGGCGTTTCGCCCTGGTGTTCGCATAGAGCACAGCAGTTTATTGAATAAAATGAATATTGCACCTAGGGCAGCATTGTCTTATAAATTGGGCAAGAACAGTCAAGTCACTGCGGATTACGGCATCTTTTATCAAACCCCAGAAAGACGTTATTTGATTAATCAATCCAATGTAAATTTTTTAAGAGCCGATCATTATATCTTGACCTATCAACATATCTCGAGTAATTATACATTCCGCGTACAAGCTTTTTATAAAGACTATGTTAGCTTGTTAAAAACCTCTAACACATTCCCAACCACAGTCAACAATAATGGGTTAGGATATGCTCAAGGCATTGAATTATTTTGGAGAGATAGAAAGACGTTTAAAAACTTTGATTATTGGATCAGTTATTCTTACCTCGATACCAAAAGAGATTACAATAATTATGCAGCATTGGTGCAGCCCACTTTTGCAGCAACCCACAGTGGTAGTGTGGTCTTAAAAAAGTTTTGGGTAAAAAATATGTTTGGTGTGAACTGGAGTTACAATTGGAGCACAGGCAGACCATACTTTAACCCAAACCGTTCTGCTAAAGAATTTTTATCAGACAGAACCATTGCATACAGTTCAAATAATTTCAGTTTGAATTGGTTACCAAAAATCGGTAAAGCCAATACAGTAGTGGTGTTGGGTGTTAACAATGTTTTCAATGAACGTCAAATTTTTGGATACAATTACAGTGGTAGATTAAGAGATACAAACGGCGATTTAATTCGCTCAGAAATAAATCCCCCCGCCAATAGAAGTTTTTTCTTAGGCATATTTCTTAGCTGGGGTGTAGATCGCTCACAACAAAATATTAACAATAATCTTTAACAATCTCAAACAAATCAACATGAACCAGGTAAACAACAACGACCCGAAAGACGAAATCCTTTGGCAAATTGCTAAAGATCGCGTCAGCTTTAAAAAGAGTTTAGTCAGCTATATCGCAGTGAATTTATTTCTTATTGGTGTTTGGTATTTTAACAGAGATAACAACCCTTATTTCTGGCCCATTTGGCCCATTCTTGGTTGGGGTTTAGGTTTAACCTTCCAATATCTAAAAGCCTATCAGGGAATGAAAATCAATGATGTAGAAAAAGAATTTCAAAAACTTAAAAATCAATAATTCATTTATTAAAATTTTAAAAATCACATTATGAAACAATTATTATTAGCCGTAGCAATCTTTGCGTTTGTTGGAGTAAATGCACAAAGCAAATATGAAACAGCCATGCAAAATGGGTTTACTAAAATAAAGGACATTAAATCACCGGATGATGCACAAACAGCTGCTGCATATTTTGAAAGAATTGCAGATGCAGAAAAAACACAATGGTTGCCTTATTACTATGCAGCTAGAAACACCATTCTTGCTGCATTTATGAATCCATCTTCTGATAAAGATAAAGCAGCTGAAAAGGCAAAAGAATTGATTGCAAAAGCAGAAGCCATTGAAAAAATGAACTCAGAAATATTTTGTTTAAAGCAACAGGTTGCTGTTTTGCAACTACTGGTTGATCCAATGAGTAGATGGCAATCTTATGGAGCTGTTGCATCAGAAGCCATTGCAAAAGCCAAAGCCATTGATCCAAGCAATCCAAGACCTTATTTGTTAGAAGGTGAATATTTAATAAATGTACCTGAAGCTTTTGGAGGTGGTAAAGCAGTTGCCAAAAAATTATTTGAAAAATCTGTTGCCCTATATAGCGCATTTAAGCCAGCATCTCCATTACATCCATCATGGGGTAAAGAGCAGGCCGATAAAATGTTGGCCGCTTGTCAGTAATTTGTGTATCTATTTAACCCCTACTTTTAAGAGTAGGGGTATCTTTATTCCTTTAAATCATTCATATGAATGCCTCTGAACAACTCTCTGCCCATTCTAGCCTAGCGTTGATTGAAAGTATGATTAACAAAGCCCAAAACCGTTATTCAGAAAACGGTACGCTTTACCTTATTTGGGGTTGGTTAATTTTGGTTTGTGCTGCTATTCATTATGGTTTATTGGCCTTTACCAATATAGGTCCCAATGCAGGTTATATTTGGATGTTAACGATTGTGGCATTGATTTATCAAGCGTATTATTTATCGGTGAAAGAAAAAAAAGAGACCGTTAAAACCTATACCGATGAAATGATTGGACATGTTTGGATGGTATTTGGTATTTGCATGGGATTGGCTTCATTTATTTTGTTAAAACTCGGAACATGGCAATTGTTGTATGCTTGCATCTTGTTATTCTATGGTATTCCTACTTTTTTAACCGGAGCAATCATGCGATTTAATCCATTGAAAATGGGCGGTATTATTTGTTGGGCACTAGCAGTGGCATCCGTCTTTGTTCCATCAAAAGAAATTATTCTATTGCTGATACCAGCAGTTATTGCAGCTTGGATAATTCCAGGATATATTCTAAGGGCAAAATATAAACAATCAATCAATGGCTAACGAATCCAAATTTTCAGAACAAGAAAGTTTACAGCTAATCGCTGAAATGATTAAAAAGGCAAAGGGCAGTTACCACGACTCTGGGATTGGTTCTTTACTATGGGGTGCTGTGGTGTCTATAGCATCGTTTGTATCTTATTTGCAGCGCGAATACAATTTTAGTTTGATGATTGATATATGGTGGTTGGTGTTTGCTGCCATAGTTCCTCAGATATATATTTCCATGCGCGAAAAAAAGAATCTGAAAGCCAAACAATTTGATGATGATGTAATCAATGCGGTATGGTTGGTGTTTGGTATCAGTATATTTGCCTTAAGCTTTTATCAAAACATTGTTCCCATTCAAACTGAAAAAATCATTAACCAAGAAGGTTGGACAATGACAAAGCATTATTTAGATGGCCTTAAACCTGATGAAACCATCCAGCCATTTACACCCTCTTTGTATTCCATCTATATATTGATCTATGCTTTCCCAACCATGGTAACCGGATTGGTGAAAAAATTTATGCCCATGAAAATTGGGGCCATCATGACTTATGGTTTGTTTATGCTCAGCTTATTTACAGAAAGTAAATATGATATGCTTTTAGGTTCTGCTGCAGCATTGATTTGTTGGTTTATTCCCGGTGTTATTTTAAGAAGAAAATATTTAGCTCAGACTCGTACTAATGTTTAAAGAACTAGATCCCATATTACATTCGCAGTTACGCTTAGCGGTAATGAGTTTGCTCATTAGTGTTAAAGAGGCTGAGTTTACCTTTATAAGGGAGAAAACCAATGCTTCTGCTGGTAATTTGAGCGTTCAGGTGCAGAAACTAAAAGATGCGGGTTATATTGAAGTGGTCAAGCAGTTTAAAGACAATTACCCTCAAACCACTTGTAAAATTACACCAGAAGGTATTCAGGCTTTTGAAGAATATGTAAAAGCCTTGCAGCAATACCTAAAAGTTTAAACATCTTAACTAGTTTTGTTGTTATACAACAACATGCAATCAATCGTAAAGGTTTCCGGACTTACCAAACAGTTCAATCAACTCACCGCCGTTAATCAACTGTCTTTTTCAGTAGAATCTGGAGACGTTTATGGGTTTCTTGGGCAAAACGGTGCAGGCAAGAGTACAACCATTCGGATGTTACTGACCTTGATTACGCCAACGGAGGGTGATATTTCTATTTTTGGCTATAATTTAAATACGCACCGCAAGGATATTTTAGCTCAAGTAGGGGCCGTCATAGAAAAACCAGATGTTTACAAATATTTATCTGCTTACGAGAATTTAAAACTCTTTGCAAAATTAAGTGGAGTGAAGCCTACCCATAAGCTGTTAATGGATCAATTAGAAATGGTGGGTTTGGCTGCTCGAGCAAATGATACCGTTAAAACATTCTCACAGGGGATGAAACAACGTTTGGGTATTGGCATTGCCTTGGTGCACAATCCCCAGTTAATCATTTTAGATGAGCCTACCAACGGATTAGATCCACAAGGCATTGCAGATATTAGGAATTTAATTCTAATCTTATCGCGCGAGATGAAGAAAACAGTGATTGTGTCTTCTCACTTGTTAAATGAAATTGAGCAAATTGCTACCCGCATTTTAATCATTGATAAAGGAAGAAAATTGGTTGAAGGATCTTCTGCAACTTTATTCAATGACCAACAAACTATTTTGCAAATTAGTGTGGCTAATTTAAGTGCAGCCAGCGCAACCATTCTAAATTCTGAATGGGCCAAACACTTATTGCCTGAAAGAGACGGACAATTAATGGTTGGTTTAAACAAAGAAGATATACCAGCATTCAATCGAATGTTGGCAGCGTCTGGAGTTGATATTTATTCTTTGCAGGCAAGACATAGTCTGGAAGATTATTTTTTACAAGTAACAGCAGGAAAACAACATGTGGGAACATTTACAAATTGAGTTATACAAAGTATTTAAAAGACCAAGAACCTATTTGTCTTTTGCTGCCATTACTGCGTTAATTGGGGTAATCCAATTGGGTTTAATGGTGGATGGTAAGGAATACACAGATTTCGTAATGGCTGATTTCGCTGGTTCATTTAGCGTGGATGGAAAGATTTTAAATGGCTATTTTATTTGCTACGTGATTTTACAATTATTATTGGTACATGTACCATTACTGATTGCATTAATTGCTGCAGATATGATTTCAGGTGAAGCCAATATGGGTACCCTGCGTTTATTGTTAACCAAGCCGCAATCGCGAACAGCTATTGTAATGGCTAAGTTCATTGCATCTGTTATTTACACCTTATTGTTATTGATTTGGATTGCCATCATGGGTTTGTTTTTAAGCATGTTGATTTTTGGCACAGACGATTTATTCTTAATGAAAAGCAGCTATGTGGTCATTGTTAAAGAGTCGGATGTTTTTTGGCGATATGCGGGTGCTTTTTGTTTTGCAGCATTGGCCATGGTAACCGTTGCGGCATTGGGTTTCTTTTTATCTTTTTTTGCAGAAAATTCAATAGGGCCAATTGTTGCGACCATGAGTGTGATTATTGTATGTACTATTTTGAGTACCATGAATATCCCTCTGTTCAATTTAATCAAACCGTATTTGTTCACTACCCATATGATTACTTGGAAGGAGTTTTTCGACTTTAAAGTAAACGATGCCAACGAAGCCATTATTGGCAGTATTCAATATCCTGATAAAATTATTCGCTCAGCAACCGTTTTGTTGGTGCACATTGTTTTATTTGTTGGTGCAGCAGTATGGTTATTTAGAAAAAAAGATATCCTTAGTTAAATGTCAAGTCCTTTACTATGATGTACAAAAAAATATACTTACTCCTTCTTGCTTGTAGCTTTTCAGCGTTTGGATTTGCGCAAGATATGAATGCGTTGGTTTCAAAAGTTAAGGCCAAGCTTGAAAAAGTAAAAGACTATACCGCCAATGGTAAAATGAAAACTGATGTGGCATTTATTAAAGCACCCATTGGTAGAGTCAAAGTATTTTACAAGAGTCCAAATAAATTTAAGTTGCAAAGAGACGGAGGTATTTCTGTATTACCCAAAGGCGGTGTAAGCATTAATATTGGCAGCATGATTATGCAATCTGGATTTGTAGCCATAGATGCAGGCTTAAGTACGGTAGGTGGCACTGCAGTTAGAGTAGTGAAACTATTGCCAGAAGCAGATGCTGGAGAAATTATACTCTCAACCCTATATATTGACGAAACCAACTTGTTGATCCGCAAATCGGTCACTACAACTCGCGAGAATGGAACTTATGAAATGGAATTGTATTATGGGCAATATGCTGCTTATGGTTTGCCAGATAAAGTATTGTTTAGCTTTAATGCAAAGGACTATAAGTTACCAAAGGGTATTACACTAGAATTTGACGATACTGATAAAGCCATTAAAGACAAAATGAAAGGCAAAAAGGGTCGCGTTGAAATCAATTATACGGCGTATAATATCAACACTGGTTTAAGCGATGCTTTATTTAAGTAATTAATAAAGTTGTACTTGCCAAGTTCTATCTGTGCTTTGACCTGGGGTCAATAAAATTGTACCTTCTTTCTCCCTTAATTCTCCGCTGGCATGAACGTGGTCTGCAATACCACACCAGGGCTCAATGCAAACGAATGGTGCATCTTTAGCACTCCAGATACCCATGTAGGGGAAGTCTTTCCAAGAAAAATGAAAGCCATGCTTACTTTCTGTATGACAGAGTTTGATAGAGCTTGACTCCAAATTTTTAAATACCAACGCATCCCCATAGAACAATGCTTTACTTAAATTGATTTGGTTGTTGTTGTGAAAAAATGGAACAGCATTGTTGTCAATCAATCCCTCGGCTGTAATGGGCCATTTGTTGGCGTTTTCCGCTTGATCAAACAATAAATAATATTGGTCAAAGTCAAAACCTTCTTCTAATGGCACTTTAAATGCTGGATGTGCACCAACTGAAAAATACATTGGTTTAATGTCTATATTGGCAATATGGTACGTACAGCTCAATATGTTTTTTTTGATTTCATAAATGATGCTGAATCTGAATAAGAACGGATAAGTGGCCAATGTTTGTTCGTCTGCTTCCAATGTTAAACAAACCCGATGAGCGGCCGATTCAGTGATTTTGAATGTTTTATCTCTGGCAAACCCATGTCTGCTTAAAGTATAATTTTCACCATTATGGGAGAATTGATTGTTCTTTAACGTACCTACGATTGGAAACAGAACCGGACTTTTTTTACCCCAAAATACAGGATCCCCACTCCATAAATACTCTAATCCTGTTTGCTGATGATAGACCGATTGCAATTCAGCCCCTTGTTCTGATATAGCAATTTTTAGTTCTGTATTTTCTAAGTAGATCATAAAATTATCCTTCGTTTTCTTCAATACGTTCGTCTATGGCATTGGCCAACATTCTTGCACTGATTTTACGCAATGGATTGCGATGTCTGTCTGCATATCCCAAGCGTCTGTTCAAAATATCTATACATTCAAAAGTTGCCGCTAAAAAGGAAGCATGGTCTGCTTTTCCCTTACCAGCAATATCAAAAGCAGTCCCATGATCAGGGCTCGTTCTTACAGCAGGCAGTCCGGCAGTGTAATTGACACCTTCTCCAAATGCCAATGATTTAAATGGAATCAAACCTTGGTCATGATACATGGCCAATACAGCATCAAATTTTTCATGCAAGCCTCTTGCAAAAAATGCATCAGCGGGGTATGGTCCAAACACCAATAATTTATTTTTGGCTTCTTTGATTGCAGGTTTAATGATGTCCATTTCTTCTTTTCCAATCAAACCATCATCGCCTGCATGTGGGTTCAATGCCAATACCGCAATTTTAGGTTTGTCGATGCCAAAATCCTTCTGTAAAGACTGGTGAATGATTTGCAATTTGCTCAGAATATTGTCTTTGGTAATATGTTTGGCCACTTCTTCAACAGTCACATGTTCGGTCACTAAGCCCACACGCATATTTTCAGCAACCATCAACATGACCACGTCTGTGACCCCAAAAAAGGCTTTAAAATAAGGCGTATGGCCACTGTAGTTAAAACTCTCTGACTGTATATTTTTCTTGTGAATAGGAGCGGTCACCAATCCATGAATATGGCCTTCTTTTAATGCTTTGGTGGCTTCTTCTAAAGATTTTAAAGCGTATTGGCCGCCTGTATTGTTCAATTCACCTGGGGTAATCACTACTTCCTCTTCCCAAACATTGAAAATATTGACTTGTTTGGGATTGATGCGGGTGAAATTGTTGATATTGGTGCAATTAAAGTTAGAGTCTGGGATGGCTTTTCTATAAAAATTCAAGCTTTTATTACTCGCAAACACAATGGGAGTGCAGAAATCAAGTATTCTTTGATCCATTAATGTTTTGATAATTATTTCTAACCCAATACCGTTTAAATCACCACAGGTAAAGCCAATTATAGGTTTTTGCATATCATTACTCATTGAGCCATTATTTAGGGTGCTAAAATACTACTTTTGCAGTCATGCAATATACGCTCAAAAAGTCGCTGGGTCAGCATTTCCTCACCAATGAAGCCATCTGTAAGCAAATCGTTGCTGCTTTAGATGAAGCCAATATGAATCAGGTATTAGAGGTTGGGCCTGGAGCAGGTGCGCTAACCAAATATTTGCTCAAGCTTCCCATCAATCATTTTAAAGCGGTTGAATTGGATAGAGAAAAAGTAGCGTATTTAACATTGACCTATCCTTCATTAGCTGAGTCCATAATTGAAGGCAGCATTTTAGATATACCCATTCCTTTTCAAGATCAATTTACACTGGTGGGAAATTTCCCCTATAATATTTCTACCCAAATTGTGTTTAGACTTTTAGAATGGAAAGAACAGATTCCAGTGATGATTGGCATGTTTCAAAAAGAAGTAGCTGAGCGAATTGTATCAAAACCGCATACAAAAGTATATGGCATATTGAGTGTATTGGTACAGGCTTTTTACGATGTAGACTATTTATTTGATGTGCCACCAAGCAGTTTCAATCCACCACCTAAAGTAATGAGTGGCGTCATCCGGTTAACACGTAAGGCAACACCAGTTGCGGTAAGATCGGAGAAAGCGTTCTTTACTTTGGTAAAAGCAGCATTTGGGCAAAGAAGAAAAATGTTGCGCAATCCGATGAAGCCTTTTTTTGAAGCAGCAGTTTTGCAAGAAGATCTATTTACCAAAAGAGCTGAACAGCTTACTGTACAAGAGTTTGCCGACCTTACTTTTAAAATGGGATAAATGAATATCATGAAGGTAATTGTAACAGCAAAAGTGCATCCATATTTAATTGATACACTAGAGCATAAAGGTTTCTCGGTAGCGTATCAGCCCACGATAACCTATGATGCCTTAAAAATTATCATAGCTGATGCAGTTGGGTTGATTGTAACCACCAGATTAACTATTGATCGCGAAATAATTGATGCCGCTCCCAACTTGAAATGGATTGGCCGATTGGGAAGTGGAATGGAATTGATTGATGTAGCGTATGCTGAAAGCAAAGGCATTCAATGTGAAAGTAGTCCAGAAGGCAACCGCAATGCCGTAGCTGAACATAATTTGGGCTTGTTGTTGAATCTGATGAATAGAATCAGCAGCAGCTATGATGAAATTAAAAAAGGGTTATGGTTGCGTGATGAAAACAGAGCAGATGAACTCTCTGGCAAAACCGTTGGCATCATTGGATATGGAAATACTGGATCTGCTTTTGCACGATTGTTAGAACCCTTTGGCGTGACCATATTGGCGGTTGATCAATACAAATCTGGGTTTGGAAATGGCTATATTCATGAAGCTTCATTGGCAGCTGTTTCAGCTGAGGCAGACATCATCAGCCTTCATCTTCCGCTTACTTCGGAAACCAAACACTATGCAAATCATTCATTTTTTAATGCCTTGCAAAAGCAACCTTATTTTTTATCAACTTGTAGGGGCAAAGTAACTGATACTGCCGCATTAATCAGCGCCCTAGAAAAGGGTCAAATAAGGGCTGCTGGATTAGATGTACTAGAAAATGAGCAGTTGAAAAGTTATACCGAAGCAGAGCAATCAACCCTCGATAAATTAATGGCCATGCCAAATGTGTTGATTACGCCACATATAGCTGGCTATAGCCATGAAGCTTATTTTAAAATGGCTGAAGTGGTATTGAAAAAACTGGGGGTGGTTTAAATTTCACAAAAACCCCTATCTTTGTATTTATGCAACGCCGCAGTCAAATGTGGCGTTGTATTTTTTTTTTACCATTCTTAAAGCTGGTAGTATGAGTGAAACCAATATGTACGTTACGAAAGAGACTTTTGATAAGATGCGCGAAGAATTACAGAAAATGAAATCTGTGGATCGTCCGGCAGCTTCCAAAGCCATTGCAGAAGCCAGAGAAAAAGGTGACTTAAAAGAAAATGCAGAATACGATGCAGCCAAAGAGGCGCAAGGTATGCTTGAAGCAAAAATCAAACAATTAGAAGGCGCCATTGCCAATGCAAAAATTGTGGATACTGCCACCATTGATACAAGCAAAGTCACTATTTTAACGAAAGTGACCATCACTAATATGGCCACTAAAAAAACAGTGACCTATCAAATTGTAGGTGAAAAAGAAGCTGATTTAAAATTGGGAAAAATTTCTGCATCTTCACCAATTGGTAAAGGGTTATTGGGTAAAGTAAAAGGTGAAGTGGCGGAAGTGCAAGCCCCCAATGGTATCATTAAATTCCGAGTAGAAGATATTACTGTTTAATACTTAGGCATGACCATTTTTTCAAAAATCATTGCTGGCGAAATACCTTGTTATCAAATTGCAGAGAACGAACAGTTTTTTGCATTCCTAGATATTTTTCCATTAGTGAAAGGCCATGTATTGGTCATTCCTAAAGTAGAAATTGATCATTTTTTTGATTTGCCTGAGGATCATCTTTCGCAAATGCTGGTATTCGCAAAGCCTATCGCCAAAGCCATTGAGAAAGCGTTTCCTTGTAATCGATGTGGAATCAGTGTAGTAGGATTAGAAGTGCCACATGCACATATGCACCTGGTTCCCATCAACAGTGCCGATGACTTGAATTTTACCAGAGGCAAATTGTCATTGAGCCAAGCAGAATTGAAAGCCGTACAGCAAAGTATTTTGGCTGAACTCGATTGATTAATTATTTCCTTATCCTCCCTTCATTTTTCGCAATAAAATCGCCCCAGCCTTTTAGGGCTTTTCCTTTTACAGCCAATGGACTATTGCTTTGATAAAAATGACAAAGTGCAACGGCTAATGCATCGGTTGCATCAAAATAAACGGGTTTCTTTTCAATTTGTAATGTGAGCTGCAACATTTTCCAAACCTGGTCTTTGTCGGCATTGCCATTCCCTGTAATGGATTGCTTCACTTTTTTTGGAGCATATTCGGTCACGGGAATTTGGGATTGCATTGACGCTGCAATCGCTACCCCCTGTGCCCTTCCAAGCTTTAGCATACTTTGTACGTTCTTCCCAAAAAAAGGAGCTTCAATAGCAAAACTGTCTGGCTTGTATTGGGTAATTAAACCAGTAATGGTTCTATAAATTATTTCCAAACGGGCATAAATATCTTTTTCCTTGGTCAGCTTTAAGGTATCCATGACCATTAGTTCGGGTTTCCCTTTGCGAATGCCCAACAAAGCATAGCCTAAAATTTGTGTACCTGGGTCAATGCCTAAAATAACGGAATCGTATGTCATTGTATCGTGAAAATAGGGATAATTGAAACATTACTTACTACCTTACCTTTACAAAAAATTCGATTTGACCAAACGCACGAAAAATTTTCTGAATTATATAGTTGGGCCAATACTATTCATTTGGCTTTCATGGTCTATCTACCAACAAATTCAAAAACAAACCGACCTAGAAAAGTCATGGCAGTTCATTGTAAACGCTTTGAAGGGGTCCAATATTGGGTTGATTGGTCTGATAGGGCTTTTGTTATTGGTTAATTTAGGAATGGAAGCCAGAAAATGGCAATTGCAAATAAGGGGTATTGAGCAACTGTCTTTTTTTCAAGCGTATAAAGCAGTGATGGCTGGTCAAGCCATGGGTTTAAATACGATTAATAGAATTGGCGAAGCAGCTGCAAGAGCAGCCTATTTACAAGAAGGCAATAAGATCAGGGGAATGATGCTTTCTATAGTAGGAAGTATGGCCCAAATGGTAGCCACTTTTGGAATGGGAATTTTCTTTTTGATTTACATGCGCTTACACATTTTACAAGATGGCAAACAGATTGAAGGGCTGTCCAATTTTTGGTTAGATGGCCTTATTTATGTGGTTGCGATGGGTATTTTTTTATTTACCCTGGCCTACTTTAAAATATCTGCATTGATTCAGTTGGTAGAAAAAATTCCTTTTATCAAGAAATACATATTCTTTTTAGAAAAACTGGAAGACTTCCATTGGAATACATTGATACATATTTTATGGTTGTCATTTATTCGATATATGGTGATTCTTACGCAATATTTTTTACTCTTTCAGGTATTTGATATATCTATATTCTGGGTTGATCTATATGCATTAACAGGGGTCATGCTTTTGGTATTGGGTATCATACCATCTATTGCATTTGCGGAATTAGGCATTAGAGGAAAAGTTGGCTTATTGTTGTTTGGTTTAGTCACTACCAATGCTATGGGCATTATTGCCACTGCTGTAGGAATTTGGTTAATTAACTTAATCTTGCCCGCAATTGTTGGAACATTGTTTATATTAGGGATAAGAATCTTTAGAAACAAGTAACTCATGGGGTTTAAAAAAATATTGGTTGTAATCATTTGCATCAGTTTGGTAAAACCACTGTCTGCAGGCGACGATTTCTGTGGTATTAGGAACTATGCTTTTTTGCCCGGAGAACAGATTTCTTTTACCGTTTTTTACAATGTGATTGGATTGTACGTGAATGCAGGTAATGCCACATTTACCGTTAGTTCAGAAAAATTAAACAATACACCAGTATACCATTTAGTTGGTGCAGGTAATTCTAATAGCAGCTACGATTGGATTTTTAAAGTGAGGGATAAATATGAAAGTTATATTGATACAGCAAATTTACAACCCATCAAATTCATTCGAAACGTAGACGAAGGCGGGTACAAAATTAATGAGAATGTTAGCTTTAATCGTCAGGCCAATACAGCTACAAGCGAGAAAGGCACCGTAAAAGTGCCCAATTGTGTGCAAGATGTATTGAGTGCTATTTATTATGCAAGGAATATAGACTTTGAAAAATATAAGCCCGATGACAAGATTCCATTCACCATGTTTTTAGACAATGAAGTCTATAATTTATACATCAAGTATTTGGGTAAAGAAACCATCAAAACCCGGTTTGGTAAATTTAATGCCATTAAATTCAAGCCATTGTTGGTTAAAGGAACTTTGTTTGAAGGGGGTGAAAAAATGACGGTTTGGGTTAGCGATGATGCCAATCATGTGCCCCTTCGAATTGAAAGCCCTATTGTAGTAGGCAGTGTAAAAGTAGATATGATGGGCTACAAAAACCTGCGTTATGCGTTTAGTTCATTGATTTCTAAGCGGTGATCTTCATCAATCCATTGCCTTATAATGCATCTAGGGTAAGTGTTTGGTGCAGTCTAATCCCCTTCTCTGTATGGTGAACTGTACAACATGTGATACTAGGGTCGTGCTCAAAAAATAAAATATACCCATGATCGGCTGCTTCTTGTAGGAATGATTTTTTCTCTTTCAATGTGGTTAAAGGAAACATATCATAGCCCATAATATAGGGGAGTGGAATATGTGAAGCGGAAGGCAATAAATCAGCCATATACACAATGGTCTTACCATTGTATTGTATTTGTGGCAGCATCATACTTTTAGTATGACCATTTACAAAACGAATACTGATATGATTGGTAAATGCTACTTTTTCAAGAAGGCCATCCTCAGTAAATTCATGGGTAGGCGCATCAACCATTTTTAATTGACCACTGGCTTGAATCGGTAAAATATTCTCTTTTAAAAAAGAAGCTTTCTCGCGATCGTTTGGGTTGACTGCCCAATCCCAATGGATTGGATTGCTCCAGTAGGTTGCATTGGGAAAATAAGGCACCAATTGGTCATTGACTTTTTCAATACTACCGCCACAATGATCAAAATGCAAGTGGGTATGAAATACATCTGTTATATCGTTTCTGCTAAATCCTAATCGTTGCAATTCGGCATCTAATTCAATGGTTTCGCTCATGCCATAATGCCCAAAAAATTTGGCATCTTGTTTAAAGCCCATACCAGTATCAATCAAAATAAGTTTGTCATCATCTTGTATCAACAAACTTCTAAGTGCCCAGTTGCATAAATTGTTGTCATCCGCTGGGTTGAGTTTATTCCACAAAGATTTGGGTACAACACCATACATGGCGCCGCCATCTAATTTGAAATAACTATGATTAATGCTGAATAATTTCATTGGCTTTGTTTTTTGAAAGCTGTCTAGAAGCTGAATACAAAATGAGCAATCCCACTACAAAGAAAATCATCAATACCAAAACAGCATTACGCTGAGAGCCTGATATTTCATTGATATAACCAAAGCTTAGCATCCCTACCACAATGGATACTTTTTCTGTGACATCGTAAAAGCTAAAGAAAGCAGTAGTATCATTGGTTTCTGGCATCAACTTGGCATAAGTGCTTCTGCTTAATGCTTGGATTCCACCCATGATGAACCCTACTAATACGGCCAATCCATAAAATTCATTGATGCCATCTCTCGGTAATAAGTAGCCTATATAGCATAAAACAATCCACATGAAAATGGTCAACATCAACGCTGTAAAATTGCTGGTTTTCTCAGAGAGCCATGCAATGGTAAATGCGCCTGGAATAGCAATCAGTTGAATGATTAAGATGGCGATGATTAAATTAATAGTTGGAATATTTAATTCGCTCTTACCATAGAGTGTTGCAACCAACATCACTGTTTGCACCCCCATATTGTAAAAGAAAAAAGAAAACAAGAAGCGTTTCAATACCGGGAGAGACTTCAATTGCTGCCATACTTTACTCAGTTCTTTATACCCTCCTTTGATAATTTGTTTAGACGATTTGGTACCACCAGCTGGTACAGATTTGGGTAATCTTTTTAATGCAAACTGTCCAAATCCCCACCACCAAATCCCTACTAATAGAAAGGATAACTGCGATGCTTTTCCTACAGTGATGCCAAAACTATCTGGGGATAACACAAATACAAAGCAAATGACTTGTAAAATCATACTGCCTGTATACCCCATTGCAAATCCTTTTGCACTCACTTTGTCTCTGTCTTCAGGGGCTGCTATTTCTGGTAAAAAAGAATTGTAAAATACCAAACTGCTCCAAAATCCAATACAGGCTACAATTAAACAACCAAGGCCAAATGCTAGATTGGTCTTGTCATAAAAATACATCGCTGAACAAGCAATACTGCCTAAAGTGCAAAAGAAAAACAAGAATTGCTTTTTATTGCCTTTATAATCTGCTATTGAAGACAGCATTGGTGAAATAAGCGCCACAACAATAAATGCAATTGATAAGGCATAATTGTACAAAGCGGTATTTACGTATTCACGACCAAATAATACGACGGTATCGTTTAATGTTTGATCATTGCCATCGCCGGTTACGGCTTCATAATAGGCTGGGAAAATGGTAGACGTAATGACGAGATTGTAGGCGCTATTGCCCCAGTCGTACATTGCCCAACCATTGATGACTTTTTTGGAGGCAGTAGTTGTGGACATGGTATTTATTTCAGGTGTCCTGTTAAGATAAGTATAATCAAGATCATACCCACAATTACCCGATACCATCCAAACAGTTTAAATCCGTATTTCTGTAAGTAAGTAATGAAAAATTTAATGGCCAATAATGCCACAATAAAAGCCACCACATTTCCCAAACCCAATAAAATCATGTTATTGCGAGTGAAAATTAATTCTGGGGTTTCAGTATAGGCTTTTAAGAGTTTATACCCTGTTGCAGCCGCCATTGTAGGCACCGCCAAAAAGAAAGAAAATTCAGCCGCTAGTTTTCTGGTTAATCCCTGTTGCATGCCACCAATAATACTGGCTGCACTTCTGCTCACCCCAGGAATCATAGCAATACATTGCCAGAATCCAATGATGAACGCTTTTTTATTGGTTACTTGTTCGTCAACAGAAATAGTGGGGTTTTTAAAAAATGAATCAATGAAGATAAGGGCAACACCGCCCAATACCATAGTAATAGACACCACCATTGGACTTTCTAATAACGCATCAATCGTATCTGAAAACAATGCGCCCAGAATTAATGCAGGTAAAACCGCAATGATGAGTTTTAAATAGAATTGCCAACGATTCAATGGAAAAAACTTCCCTCGAAATAATATAACGACTGAACAGATAGCACCTAATTGAATGGCTACTTCAAACAATTTGGTAAAATCATCTTTCGCGATGCCCATAAAGGAACTGGCGATAATCATATGTCCCGTGGAAGAAATAGGAAGGAATTCGGTAACCCCTTCAATAATGGCAATGATGACAGCTTCTAAATAAGTCATAGTAATTCAAATAAAGTTTAAGCAGCAGTTTTTGGCTTCTTGAAGATGGCGTATACTTCAATTAATAAGCCCACCACAATTAAAATGGGTGCTACAGTTATTCTTGTGCTGCTGTATACTTCATTGGTTGAAAATACATTCGGGTCTTCGCTCTTACCGCCACTCATTAAATACATGCCCAATGCAATCACTAGTCCTCCTACAAGCATTAAGATGAAATTTTCTTTAGAAAACAAAGCAGTTGGTTTATTGGTCGTGCTCATAAATATCTGTATTCGTATGGTTAAATGATATAAGGTTAATATAAATCGTCAAGTTTCATTTTAAGGTATTTCAAGACACTTCTATGCGTACTCAAAACTGAAATGCCGACACCCAAAATTATTAAACCACCAAACAATAACAATGTATGGTTGGTGTTTCTAATCCCTTTTAATTGGGGGAATTGAGTTTCGGCCCATCCAATTAAAGAGAACAATAAAATGATCGCTATGCCTGAACTAATCAGTCCATTCACGACTGCGCGGATATTGAGGGGGCGTGCAATAAAAGACTGTGTTGCTCCCACCATTTGCATTGTCTTAATCAAGAATCGATTGCTAAACATGGCCAATCGAATGGTATTATCGATGCTAAAAATGACAATCACACAAAGCGTAATGGCCACAACCAAAAAGATTAATCCAATTTTTGAAGCGCGTTCATTTAAGCTTGATACTAAGCTTTGAGGGTATTGTAAATCGGTAATTTGATTGCCATAAGCTGCCATCAATTCAGCACTAATCACGGCTAAACTGTCTTTGTTGACATATGCAGCTTTGGCATAAAAGTCAATGCTTTCTGGTAATGGATTCACATCCAAAATTTTAGCCCAATCTTCATTATTTTCTTTATTCCAAATGTCTTTGGCGGTTTTTTTGTCTACATACACCACATTTTTGGCATAAGGTTTTGCAGCGATAAATTGTTGAATTTGTGCAATAGTATCTTTATTCAGGGTTCTCATATAAGCACTGAGGCGAATATCTTCCTTAAATGTATTCCCCACGGCATTGAGGTTTAGGAAAAACCAACCCATAATGCCCATGATCAATAAAACCAATGCTACACCCACCACTGTATAGATATAATTGGGCTTTCCCCTTTTTAATGATGCTTTTCCTGCTTGCGCCATAATTTGAATTCCCTTTTTATTTCCCTTGATAAACAAGGTGCTATGTTGTTAGAACGCTACAAATGTAGGGTTTTGACGGCTAATGACTTACATTTGCACCCCTAATCCTGCCTTGAAAATAAGCGAATATTTCTAGGCAGGCGTTAAAGAAACGCAAATAAATAAAAAGGGCAGGCAAGATGGACTATCAATTTAGATCGATTGAACAAAAATGGCAGGAAAATTGGAAAAATTCTGGGGCTTACACCGTGCCAAATATGAGTGATAAACCGAAGTATTACGTACTCGACATGTTTCCTTATCCAAGCGGAGCTGGTTTACACGTTGGTCATCCCTTGGGCTATATTGCTTCTGATATTTTTAGCAGATATAAACGATTAAAAGGATTTAATGTACTCCATCCCATGGGATATGATGCGTTTGGCTTGCCCGCTGAACAATATGCCATTGAACATGGAGTTCATCCTGCTACCAGCACCGTTCAAAACATTAATAATTTCAGAAAACAGTTAGACAATATTGGGTTTTCTTACGATTGGAGTAGAGAAGTAAGAACCTGTGAGCCCACATACCATCGATGGACTCAGTGGATTTTCTTACAATTATTCAATGCTTTTTTCAATAGACATACCCAAAAAGCAACCCCCATTAC
>JAIXYL010000162.1 GCA_027490265.1 Sediminibacterium sp. | reverse complement strand
TTAGCGCAACCCCAATCAGCACAAAGGATTTCAACTGGAATACCAATTTCAATATTTCTTTTAACAGAAACAGAGTTGAAAGTCTTGGCGGGGTTAATTTCTTTGAACGGACTTCAGGTTGGCAAGGATCGGACGGTGTGTCTGATTACTTGGTGCGCGTGGGCAGCCCTGTTGGTTTAATGTATGGTTTTCAATCTGACGGTTGGTATGGTGTGGATGATTTCAACTACAATGCTGCAACAGGCGTCTATACCATCAAACCTGGCATTGCTGTAAATGGTGTGTACGGTGTGCCACAACCTGGTATGATGCGTTGGAAAGATTTGAATGGCGATGGTGTCATCACAGCTGACGGTGATAGAACCGTAATTGGTGATGCGAATCCAAAATTCATTGGTGGTTGGAATAACCAATTCAGTTATAAAAATTTCGACATGAGCATCTTCGTCAATTTTGTATCTGGCAACAGTATTTACAATGCCAATAAAATTGAGTGGACCGACGCTTCTTTCTCTAACCTAAACATGTTAGACATCATGAAGAACAGATGGACAAATATTGATGAGAAGGGTGCCGTCGTAACTGATCCTACAGCATTAAAAGCATTGAATGCCAATGCTCAAATTTGGACACCTGTAAGAGCCAATCGTTCATGGTTGCATTCTTGGGCAATAGAAGATGGGTCTTACTTGCGTATCAATAACATCACTTTAGGATATACCATACCTGAAAAAGTATTGAAGTCTGCAAAAATCAGCAGCGTGCGCATTTTTGCCACAGTGAATAACTTAGCTACGCTTACAAATTATACGGGCTACGATCCTGATGTTACCAGCAGAAGAACCGACCCTTTAACACCTGGTGTAGATTTTGCAGCATATCCAAGATCTAGAACATGGATTTTTGGATTAAACGTAAACTTTTAACGATTAAACTTGCTATATATGAATCGCCATTTCACGAATATTTGTTCTTTATTGATGATTATGCTTTTAGCGGGTTCCTGTAAAAAGTATACAGAAGTTGAACCTGTATCTCAATACAGTGTAGAAGCAGCTTTTGCTAATCCTGCCAATGCTTTTAGTGCATTGATTGGAGTGTATGATGAATTACAAGGAGACAACGGGTACGGCATCCGTATCAGTATGTATTATCCTTACGATACCGATGAAGGGATTGTAAGTGGAAATATCGACAACGGTCGTAGAGGTATTGGTCGCTATCAACTCTTGTTGACCAATGCTGAACTGGCTAATCCATTCCGTCAATTGTATCGTGGTGTTGAAAAAGCCAACTTGTGCATTGATCAAATTCCACAAATGCAATTGTATAAAACGGGCACGCCTGCAGAACAAGCGCTTTTGAAAAGATACTATGCTGAGGCCTTAACATTGAGAGCTCAGTTTTATCTTGAATTAATCAGAAACTGGGGTGATGTTCCAGCACCAATGTTGCCTTCTTTCAAACAAACCAACTTGTTCTTGCCTCAAACAAATAGAGATTCTACCTATAATCTTATTTTAAAGGATTTAGAAACCGCCATCGGATTTTTACCTTGGCGCACTGAAGCGGGTCCTGCCAGTGAAAGAATCACCAAAGGCGCTGCCAAAGCATTAAGAGCCAGAATCGCATTATTCCGCGGTGGTTTTGCTTTAAGAGCCAACGGACAAATGGAGAGACCTGCCGATTTTCTTCAGTACTATCAAATTGCCAAGAAAGAGTGTGAAGAAATCATGGCCAGAAGAGACCAGCATACCTTAAATCCAAATTATGAAACAGTTTGGAGAAATGTTACATCATTTGTATATGAACCCACTGGCGAATTGATGTTTGAAGTGGGTGCTGGTGGTGGTAACAGCAACAGTGATAGTAGAATGGGTAACTACGACGGCCCAAATCTTAGCAATGCGTCAAGATTTGGTGCAGGCGGTGGTGGTATTGTAATGTTGCCAAACTTTTTCTACGCATTTGATTCGGTAGATACCAGAAGAGACGTTACGATTACACATTATCAAGTAACTTCTGCTACAAATATTAAGAGCCAACGCCGATTGGGCGAATTGAATACTGGTAAATACCGCAGAGACTGGCGTGTACCATTGTTGCCAGGAACTGTTTTGAATGTTGGTTACAACTGGGTATTAATAAGATTCTCTGATGTATTACTCATGTTTGCAGAAGCTGAAAATGAAATCAATAATGGCCCTACGCCACAAGCCATTGCAGCTTACGAAGAAGTGAGAAGAAGAGCTTACCGTGGTAATACTGCGCTAATTGGTGCAACACCTACTACAAAATTAGGGTTCTTCAATGCCATTGTTAATGAGCGATTACTTGAATTTGGTCACGAAGGCATTCGTAAATACGATTTGTTGAGATGGAATTTATTGGCTACAAAAATTGCAGAAGCCAGACAACAGATTCAACAAATTAGAGACCGTACTGGTGCTTTTGCACGTGTACCACAATTTATTTACTGGAGAAACAACGGTGAGGAAATTCAATATTTTGCTGGTACTGGTGCACCTGCAAATGCGCAACCATTCTGGAGACCTACGCAAATACCAAGTCCATTAACCGGTTGGACCAGAACAGATTGGGCACAGCAACTTACAACGAATCAGATTGATGGCAGACCACTATGGCAGGGTGTGGCATCCTTCTTTACACCTGGGAAAAATGAACTCTTCCCTTATGATCAAGCAACTATTGCATCTTACCAAGGGTTGCTCAAACAAAATCCTGGTTATTAAAACTAAAATGCAGAAGCAATGCTTCTGCATTTTTTTCATATAATGATGAACAAACAAACAGCATATTATTTTGCACTTTTAATTGTTTGGTTAGGCCAAGCAACAATTGGCTTTTGCCAAACAGATAAAGCCATCGCTTTTCCTGGTGCTTTGGGATATGGTAAATATGCCACAGGTGGCAGAGGTGGTGAAGTGTTATTCGTCACCAATCTTGAAGACGAAGGCCCAGGAAGTTTCAGATATGCTGCTGAAAAGAAAGTGCCAAGAATCGTTGTATTCAAAGTGTCTGGCACAATTCGATTAAAAACCAAACTTAGTATTGCAGCCAACGCAACCATTGCTGGTCAAACAGCCCCCGGTGATGGCATTTGTTTGGCCGATATGCCTGTTGTATTGGGTGGTGACAATATCATTGTGCAATACCTACGTTTTAGAATGGGCGATCGATATCAAAATCGTGGAATGGTGGATGGGTCTGGCTCTGACGATGCTTTTGGTGGCAGTAAACGAAAGCATATTATGGTAGACCATTGCAGCATGAGTTGGAGTACAGATGAAGTTTGTTCAATTTATGGTGGCGATAGTACCACCATTCAATGGTGTATGATTACTGAACCACTCAACTATTCCTATCATTTTGAAACGGGGGATAAAGATTTTGAAAAGCACGGCTATGGGGGGATTTGGGGTGGTCAACATTTAACAGCCCATCACAATTTATTTGCACATTGTGTCAGCAGAAATCCACGCTTTAATGGCGCAAGATTAGGGGCTACACAAGAATTAGTAGATTTTAGAAACAATGTGATTTATAATTGGGGGAACAACAGTGTGTATGGTGGTGAAGGTGGCCAATACAATATCGTAGGCAATTATTATAAAGCAGGCCCATCTACCAATAAACAAGTCAATGCGCGAATTGTGAATCCATCCTCAACTGGAGACGGTAAAGGATATGGTCAATTTTTTGTGGCCAATAATCAAGTAGCTGGCAATGATTTGGTTACGACCAATAATTTGCTTGGTGTTGCCTTTTCAGAAAGCCAGCTAAAAACGCCGATAGATCAAATCATCATTGACAAACCTTTTCTCACTGAATGGATGCCAACAGAAACAGCTTATGATGCCTATCTTGCTGTAATTGATAGGGTTGGTGCTGCTTATAAAAGAGATACACTTGATTGGCGCATCATTAAAAATGTGTTGGAAACAACAGGAAAAATCATTGATGTGCAAGGAGGCTATGCGCATGGTACCAGCTTTGATCGAACCATTGCTGCTTGGCCTGATTTAAAATCTGGGCATATGCCTTTAGACACTGATGAAGATGGCATACCTGACGATTGGGAAAAAAAGCATGGGCTAAATCCGCACAACAAAGCCGATGCAACAAAGTCGACCATTGATCCTCTGTATAACAATATTGAATTGTACATTCACAGTATTACAAAATCATGAAACCATTTTTTCAATTGACTTTATTGGCAGTAATGCTCAATTTACCCATTACCAAAACCATTTGGCTTTGTGGCGATAGTACCATGGCGATTAAGGATTCAAAAGCTTTTCCTGAAACAGGATGGGGCATGCCATTTGTGCATTTTTGGCAACCTTCGGTCTCAATCAAAAACCTGGCTAAAAATGGCAGAAGCACCAAAACATTCAGAAGTGAAATGTTGTGGAAGCAAGTAACGGATAGCGCCAAAAAAGGTGATTATGTGTTCATTCAATTCGGACATAACGATGAAGCAAAAGAGAAAGTAGAACGCTATGCACCCCCCGATAGTTTTCTAACAAATTTGCGCCAGTTTGTTGAAGAAGCAAAAGCTGTTGGGGCTATTCCAGTATTGATTACGCCCGTTAGTAGAAGAAAATTTGATCAACAAGGCAATGCCTTGCCAACGCATGCAGTTTACAGTCCACTCGTAAAACAAGTAGCAGCTGAAACAGGCAGTTTAGTGTTTGATTTAGATGAGCAGAGCCGAGCACTTTATCAACAATTTGGTCCTGAAAATTCTAAATGGTTATTTCTTCAATTACAAAAAGGAGAGCATCCCAATTATCCGGATGGCAAAATAGACAATACCCATTTTTCTGAATTGGGTGCTAGGTTGATTGCACAAATCGTATTAAAAGATATTCAACATAATATTCCGGAATTGGCCAATTTAATCATCATTCCAGCTGTAAAAAAATGAGAACTGCCTTTGCAATTATCTTCAGTATGTGGAGTCTTTTATGTACTGCACAAAGCAAGCCATTACAAATGACTGTTTCAAAAACAGGGAAAGCCGATTTTACACAAATTCAAGATGCCCTCAATGCCATACCAGCTGGCAACCAACTTCCTGTAGTCATTCATGTGAAAAAAGGAGTTTATCGAGAAGTAGTAACGGTGGATGCCAGTAAAAAAAATATCCATTTAAAGGGTGAAGACGCTGAACACACCATCATCATATTTAACAATCATGCAGGTACCAAATTACCCAATGGGGATACTTTAAATACTTGGACTTGCGCTTCTGTATTCGTGTATGCAGATGGCTTTACTGCCACTGATATTACATTTGCCAATGATGCAGGATTTACAGCCGGACAAGCAGTGGCCATTCGAGTGGAAGGCAATCGTTGTGCTTTCCGAAATTGCCGGTTTATTGGCAATCAGGATGTGTTGTTTTTAAGTGGATCAGGCGTAAAACATTATTTTGAAAACTGTTATATTGAAGGCACAACAGATTTTATTTTTGGTGCAGCAACAGCTTTTTTCAATCGTTGTCATATTCACAGCAAAAAGAATTCTCACGTAACAGCTGCTTCTACTAACAGCATTATTCCTTATGGTTTTGTTTTTGAGTCTTGTAAGTTAACTGCTGACAGCAACTTGAATAAAGTGTCTTTAGGCAGACCATGGTCACCTACTGCAAGTGTGACTTATTTAAATTGTTGGATGGATCAACATATTATTCCTGAAGGTTGGAATAATTGGCGAAATCCAGCAAATGAATCAACGGCTCGTTTTGCTGAATTCAACAGTACGGGGCCTGGTGGCAAAAAAGACCAGCGATTTAGTTGGACCAAACAATTGACTACAGCAGATACGGCATTGTATGCACAACAAAAAGTATTGTATCCATGGACACCGTTTTCAAAATAATTTGTGTGAGCCTAATGGCTTGTTTGATGCATCAATCAAATGCACAATCTTCCAATATGGCCTATCGGAATCCCATCATCCATACCGATTATAGTGACCCAGATGTGATTCGTGTAGGGAACCAATATTATATGACGGCTTCTAGTTTCAACTTTGTACCTGGGTTGCCTATTTTACAATCAACTGACTTGGTCAATTGGACATTAGTTGGGTATGCTTTAGAAAAAAATATCCCAGATTCATTTTTTAAAAAAGTACAACATGGGGGTGGGGTATGGGCCCCAAGTATTCGGTTTTTCAATAAAAAATTCGTGATATTTTATCCTGACCCAGACCATGGTATTTATAAAGTGGAAGCCAATCAGATTAGTGGTCCTTGGTCTTCACCGCAATTGGTTTTTGCAGGAAAAGGCCTGATTGATCCCTGTCCGATTCAAACCAATGGGAAAAATTATTTGGTATATGCACTAGCGGGCAGTAGAGCAGGCCTTAAAAGTGTGTTATTGTTGACGGAGTTAAACAGCCAAATGACAGCTGTAATTGGTCAACCCAAATTAGTATATGATGGCCATAAAGATGATCCAACCATTGAAGGCCCTAAAATTTACGCACGCAATGGATGGTATTATATTTTTGCTCCGGCAGGTGGTGTGAAAACCGGCTGGCAATTGGTACTTCGTTCAAAGAACATTGAAGGACCTTATGAACGAAAAGTTGTATTGGAACAAGGCAATACGCCAATTAACGGACCACATCAAGGGGCATGGATAACTGATACTAAAGGCAAAGATTGGTTTGTTCACTTTCAAGATAAAAACGCGTTTGGAAGAATCGTGCATTTGCAACCCATGGAATGGGTCAATGATTGGCCTGTGATGGGGGATTTTAACAATGGCCGAGCTGGTCAGCCTGTACTAAGTTTTGGGAAACCTGCTCCTGCAATATCATCCACTTGGCGTGATGATTTTACCAATGAAAAATCAATGTCTAAGGTTTGGCAATGGTCTGCCAATCCAGATCCACATTGGGCATTTGTATACCAAAATCGGTTGAGGATGTTTGCAGTGCCCTATCCCGCAGAGCAAAAAAATCTTTGGCAATTTCCAGCATGGTTCACGCAAAAATTATCTTGTGATCAGTTAGTGTTTACGACCAAATTACATATTCGTGCATTGGCGCAAGATGAGGAATCGGGCGTTGGTGTTCTAGGTACTGATTATGCCAGACTTTTTTTGACGAAGGACAGTGCTGCTTATTCCATTCAATTGGCCATCTGTAACAATGCCGAACAAGGAAAACCAGAAACAGTGCTGTTTCGCCAATCTTTCAAACAAGACAGTATTCAAATACGCATTCGAATATTACCAAACGAGCAAGCTTATTTTGGATTTAGTTTGGATGGGAAGGATTTCCAAGAGCTGAATACTGCTTTTCAAATGAAAGCGGGGAAGTGGGTTGGTGCAAGAATTGGATTTTTTTGTTTGCGTAGAAAGCGGTTGAATGATGCGGGTTCTGTTGATATAGATTGGGTAACCATAAAACAGTAAGTATGAAAAAATTGATTGGCTTTTTGCTTTGTTTTACTTTATGCCATGTGCAGTCTTTTGCAAATGAAAAAGACAGTATGGCTGTTGTTAAAGCCGTTCAAGATTTGACTGCGGCGATGATCAGTGGGGTAGCAGCAGATTTGTATGCCATCACTTCACCGAACTTGTCTTATGGACATTCAAGTGGTGCATTAGACAATCAAACAACCTTTGTTGAAAAAATCAGTTCTGGTAAATCTGATTTTGTTGCCATTGATTTGTCTGAACAATCCATTCAACTTTCAGGCAATACAGCCATTGTACGACACAAGCTGTCAGCGCTCACCAATGACCAAGGCAAACCCGGCCAAGTACAATTGACTATTTTATTGGTTTTTCAAAAACAAAAAAACAAGTGGGTGCTGTTGGCACGTCAAGCCGTGAAAATGGTTGCTTAAATTTTTTTTGCAGCACTAGAACTGCGTTGAAAAATTTCCGCCGGTAAAACAGCATGTTGAAATTCAGACACTGGTCGTTTGCTTTCAATCATTTTGATGAGTAATTCTGCCGCCATCTTTCCCATTTCCCCTGCGGGCTGTCTAACAACTGACAATGATGGTGACAACAAATCGGTAAGATCTAAATTGCTGAACCCAATGAGGGCAATATCTGTAGGAATGGCAATGCGCTTTTTTTGGGCATACCGCATTACATTCGTGGTGATCTTATCAGCACATCCAATGATGGCATCGGGCTTCTGTTTTTGTTTCAATAGTTGCTTCATTGCCGCTTCTACTTCTTCATAAATCAACCCCCCATGATTGCAATACACCAAATTAGCTGGATTAAAGCGTTGTTTGGATTTTTCTAAAGCTGCTTTGTAACCATTCACTCTTTCGGAAGTAATGGACAATTGTGGCGCATTGGCAATACAAGCAATATTTTTATAGCCATTTTTTATCAGATGCAACGTTGCATCATAGGCGCCTTTGAAATTATCTACGGTTACTTTATGGGTTTGAATGGAATCTACAATTCTGTCAAAGAACACCAAGGGCATTTTCTTCTCATACATTTGTTGAATCACAGAAAAATCCGTGGTTTCTGAAGAAACAGATAAAATAATGCCATCCACGCTTCTTGAAGCTAAGTAGTGAAGGGCTGAAACTTCTTTGGCATGGTTTTCCTTACTCTGTGCAATAATGACATTATAACCATTTTCTTGTGCTACTGATTCAATGCCATTGATTACTTGAGAAAAAAAGCTATTGGCAATTTCTGCTACCAGAACACCAATGGAGCTGCTTCGCTTCTCTTTCAAACTTAATGCAATAGGATTAGGGCGATAATTCATTTCCCTTGCATAAGCCAATACTTTTTCCTTGGTTTCAGGGCTAATTTCGTAACTGTCACGCAATGCCCTACTCACAGTTGAAGTTGATAGGCCAAGAACTTTGGCAATATCTTTTATGGTGATGGCTTCAAATTTCATGTAACGATTTCTGGTGGCTTAAATGTAGCCATTTTTTGGCATCATTCCCGGTATCGTTTGCGTAAATAAACCTCCATTTTTCACCGACTCCTCCATATTATCTAAGTATACTTGTAAGATGGTTAATATGGTTGTATTGCAGCCATGTATTTGGGTTTTAAACAAATTGCTTGCCTTGATTATGAATACAAAAATTGTATCGATTTGCTTATTGGGTTTGACCATGATGGTGCACACTGCATCAATGGCACAAATCAAAGTTGCACAAGTGAAGTTTAGAAAAGACACGGCAGATATCCGAAAATATGGTGCCATTGGTGATGGGGCAGTCTTGAATACCAATAGTATTCAAAATGCCATCAATGCCATGGCTAAAAAAGGGGGTGGCGTCGTGAAGATTCCAGAAGGGGTTTGGCTGACTGGACCTATTCGCCTGTTAAGCAATATTAATCTACATATTACTGGCAGAGCCCTGGTAATATTTACGCCTGATTTTGATCAATACCCATTAGTGGTATCTTCTTTTGAAGGGGTAAATGCTGCCCGTTGTATGTCGCCCATTACCGCTGAAAAAGTCAGCAATATTGCCATTACTGGTACTGGCGTGTTAAATGGAAATGGAGTGTATTGGCGGCCACTGAAAAAAGACAAACTTTCAGATTCTGAATGGAAGAACCATCTCAAAAATTTTGGTGGGGCTTTAACTGAAGATAAGAAAATGTGGTATCCATCTGCTGCGGCTGTTGAGGCAGCAAGAACCAAAAATATTGGCAAACTCAGCGAGGGCCAAACCTTAAACGATTATCAATCCATCAAAGATTTTTTGAGACCCAATATGGTGCGGATTGCTGAATGTACCAAAGTATTGATTGAAGGCATCACGTTCGAAAATTCACCTGCTTGGACAACCCATTGTTTAATGAGCAGTGATATTACCATTAAAGGCTTAAAAGTTAAAAATCCTTGGTTTGGAACCAATACGGATGCTTTAGATCTAGAAAGTTGTCGCAATGTATTCATGGAAGATTGTGTGTTTGATACAGGAGATGATGGGATAACCATTAAAAGCGGTCGAGATGCAGAAGGGCGCAAACGTGGCATGCCAACAGAAAATGTATACATCAACAATTGCACCGTTTATCGCGCGCATGGTGGTTTTGTGATCGGTAGTGAAATGAGTGGTGGCGCTAAAAATATCACCATTACCAATTGTACATTTATTGGAACAGATATTGGCTTAAGATTTAAAACCGTTCGTGGTAGAGGCGGCGTAGTTGAAAATATCAAAGCCTCAAATATTTACATGAAAGATATTGTGGGGGAAGCCATTTTATTTGACATGTATTATGCAGCACAGGATCCAGTTGCATTGGCTGGTGAAAAAAGAGAACCACCCCGTGCAGAAATTTTACCAGTGAATGAGACCACCCCTATTTTTCGCAATTTTCAGTTTGATCGCATCTATTGTGTGGGTGCAGAAAAAGCCATCATGATTAGAGGTATTCCTGAAATGCCAGTTGAACAAGTGCGGATTTCGAATAGTGTATTACAAGCCGATAAAGGGGTACATATTCAAGAAGCTAAGCAAATCAGCTTAGACAATGTAACCGTTTTATCTAAAGACAACAATCCAGTTTGTTATTTGCTTAACGCAAATGATATCTCCTTCAAAGGATTTGATTTTGCAGATAAGTCGCCCTTGTTAATTTTAGCGCATGGTGATAGAAGCAGTAAGATTGTTATCAATGTCAAGAACAGTCAAAAAGCAACCAAGCTGAGTGAAACGGGTTTTGGATTTTTACCCAATGCGTTAACCATTCAAAATTCTCGTCAATAATGAAACGCCGCTCAGTAATTGTGTTAATGGTAATGGCTTGCAGCTGCAGTTTCCTCGTGGCGCAAGACAAACCTTTTTCAGTGCAAGCCGTTGAAACAGCCATGCGTATTTGGCCAGATTCTTTTTCTGCCAAGCCAGGTGGACGTGCCAGATGGAGCTATGATCAGGGCGTCATTTTAAAAGGTGTTGAATCGGTTTGGAGGCAACAAGGCGATGGTCGGTTCTTTCAATACATTCAGCATAGTATGGATTATTATGTGAAGGAAGATGGCAGCATTCATGACTATAAAAAAGATGAGTTTAATATTGATCATATCAATAACGGCAAAGTATTGCTGTTCCTTTATGCTGTAACCGGTAAAGAAAAATATTGGAAAGCCATTCAACGATTATATGATCAATTGAAAGCCCATCCTCGAAATGCAGTTGGTGGGTTTTGGCACAAAAAAATTTATCCCAATCAAATGTGGTTGGATGGATTATATATGGGGCAGCCTTTTTATGCAGAAGCAGCTTTGTTGATGCATGATTCAGCCGCCTTTAATGACATCACAAGACAGTTTGTGCTCATGGAAAACAATAGCCGTGATGCCAACACCGGTTTAATGTATCATGCTTGGGATGCGTCTAAACAACAACGATGGGCCAATCCAGAAACTGGTCGATCTCCACATGTTTGGGCCAGAGCCATGGGATGGTATGGTTGTGCAATGGTAGATGTGTTGGATCATTTCCCCATTGGGCATAAGGGCAGAGACAGTATCATTCAAATCCTCAATCGCTATGTGCAAGCCATTACAAAAGTGCAACGTCCTGATGGATTGTGGTGGGATGTGATGGATATGCCAACAGAAAAAGGCAATTATCCAGAAGCTTCTGCTTCTGCTATGTTTGTTTACACATTGTATAAAGCCACGCGCAAAGGATATATCCCTGCCAATTTTTTGAAAATTGCTGAAAAAGGCTACACCGGTATCCGACAAAAATTTGTAAGACAAGATGCTGTTGGATTAAGCTTTACTGGAACTGTAACAGTCTCTGGTTTAGGCGGCAATCCTTATCGCGATGGCAGCTTTGCTTACTATATGAGTGAGCCAGTTATTGACAACGACCCTAAAGGACTTGGAGCTTTTATCCTTTGTGCCGCTGAAGCAGAAATGGCACAGCAACCAAAACCTGGCCGTGGAAAGACTGTATTATTGGATCGGTATTTTAACCAAGAAACCAAGAAAGACCTCATCGGCAAAACCATTCCTTGGCATTATATCTGGGAAGATCAATCCAATGGAGGCTTTCGTGTGTTTGGTAATTTGTTTGAAGCAAAAGGTGCCCAACTAAAAAGTTTGGATATTAATCCTTCAGCTAATCAATTGGCTGGAAGCCATGTTTACATTATTGTAGATCCTGATCATTTGAAAGACAATCCGCAACCCAATTATATGTCTGCTGCTTCAGCTAAGTCTATTGCTGCTTGGGTAAAAGCTGGTGGAGTATTGTTAATGATGGCCAATGACAGTGCCAACTGTGAGTTGACTCGTTTCAATCAACTCGCTGCTCAATTTGGTATTCAGTTTACCAATAAAAGCATCAATATGGTTCAAGGAAATGCTTTTGAACAAGGTTTGGTGATTGCTGGTGATGATCAAACAATTTTTGCAAAGGGCAGAAAGTTGTACGTAAAAGAATTGAGTGTATTGAATATAAAAGCACCAGCCAAAGCTGTATTACGTGTGGGTTCGGATGCAGTGATGGCTGTGGCTCCTTTTGGAAAAGGTTGGGTGGCGGCCATCGGAGATCCATGGTTGTACAATGAATACATTGATGGAAGAAAATTACCCAAACAATTCGAAAACCATCAGGCTGCTCAGGAATTAATTGATTGGTTGTTGTCAGCAAAACCTAAAAAACCATGAAGCATTTATTGTTCATAGCAGTCATTTGTTGTGTTGCTTTTCAAACCTTTGCGAAGCCGATAACAGTTGCCAAAACAGGTAAAGCTGATTTCAGTAGCATTCAACAAGCCATCAATAGTATTCCAGACAATCATCTGGAAACCGTTGACATATTAATTGCAGATGGTTTGTATACTGAAAAATTGTTCATTAAAAAAAGCCGCATTCGGTTGATTGGCCAATCAAGAGCCAAAACCATTATACAACAATCCATAGCCCGAGATATTTGGCGTTGTAATAACCCATCAGATTGGGGTGTAGCAACCATCAATGTAGATTCTTGTTCGGATTTGAGTTTTGAAAATCTAACGGTCTCAAATATATATGGTTTTGAAAATCTTCAAAGCACTACTGTGCCTTGTGCAAACGACAGCAGTGGGCAAAAACAAGTGAATCAAAATGGCCATCAAATGGCGTTTAGAAGTTTTTATGCAACCCGACTTAAATTCATCAATTGCCACTTTCGTGCATTTGGCGGAGATACAATGAGTCCATGGAATGTAGTAGATGGACAATTTTATTATAAGGATTGTATTATGGAAGGTGGGGTGGATTTGTTTTGTCCGAGAGGTTGGTCCTATGCAGAGAATTGTGTATTCATTGCACACAGTGGAACCGCCATTATTTGGCATGACGGTACAGGAAATCAAGATGCAAAAACCGTTTTAGTGGGTTGCAAGTTTGAAGGGTATGATGGATTTCGTTTGGGTAGATTTCATAGAGACGCACAGTTTTATTTAATCAACTGCCAATTCGCAGCCAATATGGCTGATAGTGATATTTATCAAGTGCCCACCAATAATTTGGTGCAATGGGGTAAGCGCGTGTATTACAGTGGCTGTAAAGGTTTGGGTAAGCAATTTGCTTGGAGCAAGGATAATTTAACACTTGCCAACCCTACACTTAAAGCTACAGCCATAACACCCGAATGGGTTTTTGGAACAACTTGGAATCCAATCAACAAATGATGCAACCATTATCAAAACACATATTATCCCAAATTGATGCTAATCTGGTTGTTGTTCCAGAGCCTCATCTGTTTCAGTTGCCTGAAACAGTATTGCAATTTGGCACAGGAGTGCTCTTGCGTGGATTAATCGACCAATATATTCATGCGGCCAATATGCATGGTGATTATGCCGGCAGAGTGGTTGTGGTAAAGTCAACAGACACACCTGGTGCAGATGCATTTGGTCGGCAAGATGGTTTATTCACTGAATACGTAAGGGGTATTGTGCAAGGTGTTCAAACAGAACAGTTGATCATCAACGCAGCCATTAGTCGGGTGTTGAGTGCTGCAAGTGAATGGTCCAACATACTATCTGTTGCAGCTAATCCGCAATTAGAAATCATTGTATCCAATACAACTGAAGCGGGTTTGGTATATGACGAAACAGATGTAATGGTGCAAGGCAAAGCCCCAAGAACCTATCCTGGAAAACTGTTGGCCTGTTTGTATCATCGATGGATGACGCTTGGTGCTGAAGCAAGTGGGTTGGTTATTTTGCCAACTGAATTGGTACCACAAAATGGTGCAGTATTAAAACGCATGGTGATTGATCTTGCAGGCGTTCAGAATTTAGGTGATGCTTTTGTACAATGGTTGATGCTACAAAATGATTTCTGTAATACATTGGTAGATCGCATTGTACCCGGTAAAGTTTCTGCTGATGAAATGGTGGCGATTAGTCAAACATTGGGTTATGATGATGCTTTGCTCTTGGTTCGGGAACCTTTTGGACTCTGGGCAATAGAAACCAATCGCTCATCTACAAAACAAAAACTTGGCTTTGCAAAAACGCCAGGAAATAATTTAGTTGTTCAAGAAGATATTACCACTTTCAGAGAATTAAAGTTGCGACTCTTGAATGGCACACATAGTTTTACTTGTGCACTGGCCATTTTGTTGGGTTGCAATACAGTTAAGCAAGCCATGGAACACCCATTGTGTTTTCCTTTTATCAATCAACTGATGCGCGAATCAATTGCCGATTGCTTGATAAAAAACGGCCTTGATGAAATCTTAGTCACTGAATTTATTGATGCAGTTCAAGACAGATTTAGAAATCCATTTATTGATCATCAGTGGGTGAGTATTACAATGAATTATACCGAAAAAATGCGCATGCGGAATATTCCACTTATTGCTTCAGCTATTGAGCAAGAAGGCTTCGTACCCGATACAATGGTGTATGGCTTTGCAGCGTATTTGTGGTTGAATATGCATGCTAAACCTTCTGAACCAGGCGTTCAAGTTGCTGACTGTTTAGATCAACGCTTTGCTTTAAAAGATCAATTTGCCGAAGTCTTGGCATTGGGTGACGATGAAACCATATCAAATTACTTGGACAGGGTTCTTTCCAATGAGCAAATTTGGCAACAGAATCTCCTGCAATTAAATGGCTTTGCTACCGCATTAGCAACAGTACTCAAAGCTTTGCATGAACAGGGTATGCATGCTTTATTACATCAACGTATGACAAAAGCTTTATTGTAAGATGGCCCAAAAAATATTACAAATTAGCCCTGAAGACAATGTGATTGTTGCATTGCAAAACCTAGAGAAAGGTGAAATCATACATTTCAAGGATCAAGCGTATACAATTCAAGAAACGATTCCGGCCAAACATAAATTTTTCATGAACGATATGGCAGTAGGAGATGCTGTATTTATGTATGGCGTGCTTGCTGGAAAACTTACGCAGGCTGTTAAAGCGGGTTCAAGAATGTCTACCGATAATCTTCAACATGCAGCTGAGCCCTATGCGTTTAGGTCAGTCAACTACCAATGGACGCCACCAGATATTAGTGCATTTGCTGGCAAAACATTTATGGGCTACCATCGCGAAGATGGCAGAGTTGGAACGGCCAATTATTGGTTATTCATTCCAACAGTATTTTGTGAGAATAGAAATCTAGATGTCATCAAAGAAGCCTTACACCATACTTTAGGCTACGCTGTTACAGGTCCATATACGCGCTATGCACAAGCATTGCTAGATGCGTGGCAGGATCAAACCGCATTGGATGCAGTGGCATTGCAACCCGAACCAGAACAGTCTAAAAGACCATTTCAAAATATTGATGGGATTAAATTTCTCAATCACCAAGGCGGTTGTGGTGGTATCAGACAAGATGCCGCATTGTTGAGTAAGTTGTTAGCAGCTTATGCCAATCATCCCAATGTGGGAGGGATTACTGTACTTAGTCTGGGTTGTCAAAACTTGCAAACTCAGGATTTTTTAGCGGATATTAAAGCCATCAATCCCGAATTCAAAAAGCCCTTGTATATTTTTGAACAACAGGCTTCTGAGAGTGAGCAATCCCTCATCTCAAAAGCCATCCGCCAAAGTTTTGAAGGCATGGTTCAATTGAATCAATTAACCAGAAAGCCTGCACCATTAAGTCAACTATGTATTGGTGTGAAATGTGGTGGCAGTGATGGTTTCAGTGGCATTTCTGCTAATCCTGCTGTAGGATATTGTGCAGATCTAGTAGTAGCGTTGGGAGGAAAAGTATTGTTAGCAGAATTCCCTGAACTCTGTGGCGTTGAACAAGAATTGATTGATCGTTGTGTAGCGCCAGCATCTGCGCATAAGTTCATTCATTTGATGCAAAGGTTTGATGCATTGGTCACCAATGCTGGTTCAAGTTTTTCAATGAACCCTTCACCGGGTAATATTCGAGACGGATTAATCACAGATGCCATAAAAAGTGCTGGGGCAGCTAAGAAAGGGGGTACATCACCCATTGTGGATGTTTTAGACTATACAGAGCAAGCTGTAAAACCAGGCTTGAATTTGGTTTGTACACCAGGCAATGATGTGGAAGCAACAACTGGAAAAGCAGCCAGTGGTGCTACATTGATTTTGTTTACAACAGGATTGGGAACGCCTACAGGCAATCCCATCTGTCCAACGATTAAAGTCAGTTCAAATACCAACCTGACCAATCGCATGAGTGATATCATTGACATTGATTGTGGTCCGGTTATTTCAGGTGAAAAAACCATCGCCGAAATGGGGGTTGCCATTTTAAATTACTGTATTGCTGCTGCAAGTGGTGAATGCATTCCAAAAGCAGTACAATTGGGTCAGGATGATTTTATTCCATGGAAACGTGGGGTAAGTTTATAAATATCTAAGTCATTTTTATGAAGCAGTTTTTAGACGAACATTTTCTCTTACATACGCCCGCTGCACAGCGGCTTTATCATGAGTATGCTGCTGCAATGCCCATCATTGATTACCATTGTCATTTGTCGCCACAACTGATGGCTGAAGATTATCGTTTTCGTAATCTGACTGATGCTTGGTTGTCGGGTGATCACTATAAATGGCGTGCAATGCGAACCAATGGGGTAGATGAGTCTTATTGCACAGGTCAACAATCTGATCTTGATAAGTTTCGTCAATGGGCGGCCACTGTACCTTATACCTTGCGCAATCCCTTGTTTCATTGGACACATTTAGAATTGCAACGTTATTTCGGCATTACTGAATTGTTGAATCCTCAAACAGCCGATGCTATTTTTGCTGATGCTTCTGCACAACTGCAAACGCCTGCATTCAGTACCAAACAGTTGCTGAAGAAAATGAACGTTCAAGTAGTTTGTACCACTGATGATCCAATTGATACACTCGAATGGCACAAACAATTGGCGTCATCTGGTGATTCAACTAAAGTATTTCCTGCTTTCCGTCCTGATAAAGCCATGGATGTAGCGTCACCTTCTACATTCATTAATTATCTTAAACAGCTTGAAACGGTCTCTGGTTGCACCATTTCTTCTTTTGATGATTATCTATATGCTTTGCAAAACAGGCATGATTTTTTTGCAACCATGGGTTGTACTGTTAGTGATCATGGTCTTGAAGAAATATATGCTGAATCATTTACTGGAAGTGAAATTGAAGCCATCTTTAAAAAGATTCATAGCGGTAAGGAATTGAATATAGATGAGCAGCGTAAATTTAAAAGTTGCATGCTATTGCATTTTGCTGAGTGGGATTGGGAAAAAGGATGGGTACAACAATTTCATTTAGGCGCGCTGCGCAATAATAATGCGCGTATGATGCAAAAGCTTGGGCCAGATACCGGATGGGACAGCATTGGTGATTTTAAGCAAGCGGTACCTCTAGCCAGATTTCTGAATAAATTAGACAGTGAAGACAAGTTGGCCAAAACAATTATTTACAATCTCAATCCTGCAGACAACGAATTAATGGCCACCATGATTGGTAATTTTAATGATGGATCCGTAGCTGGCAAAATTCAATTTGGCAGTGCTTGGTGGTTTTTAGATCAAAAAGACGGTATTGAAAAACAATTGAATGCACTGAGTAATATGGGTTTGGTGAGTCGCTTTATTGGCATGTTAACCGATTCACGAAGTTTTCTTTCTTATCCAAGACACGAATACTTTAGAAGAGTCTTGTGTAATGTATTAGGCAAGGAAATCAGTGATGGTGAATTGCCAGAAGATTATCAGTTAATTGGGTCTATAGTACAAGATATCTGTTTCAACAATGCTAAAAATTATTTCAACTTTTAAAAAACACAACGCTTATGAATACCTTGTTTGATTTGAAGGGGAAAACAGCATTGGTTACAGGATGTGATACGGGTTTAGGTATGGGCATGGCAATCGGACTTGCATCTGCTGGGGCTAATATTGTAGGCGCTTCTATTGTAGACAATGCCAATGATACTGCTCAAGCTGTTCAAGCAAAAGGCGTCAGTTTCACCTACCATCAAGTAGACATTGGGGACCGTTCTGCACTGTATCAATTTATTGCAGATGTGATCAGTCAACACAAAAAAATTGATATTGTGGTAAACAATGCCGGTATTATTATGCGTAAGCCTGCAGCAGAACATCCAGATGAGTACTGGGACAAAGTCATGTCCATTAATTTAGATGCTCAATTTATTTTGGGAAGAGAATTTGGCAGACATATGATTGAACAAGGTGGAGGTAAAATGATTTTTACTTGTTCTTTGTTAAGTTTTCAAGGGGGCATTAATGTGCCTGGGTATACGGCTTCCAAATCTGCCGTGGCTGGTTTGGTAAGAGCTTTTGCCAATGAATGGGGTAGTAAAGGTATTTGTGTAAATGGCATTGCACCTGGTTATATTGCCACCAATAATACACAAGCATTAAGAGAGGATCCTGAAAGAAGCAAGTCTATTTTGGATCGCATTCCTGCAGGCAGATGGGGTGTACCTGAAGATTTCATGGGACCTGTAGTTTTCTTGGCATCCGATGCTTCTAATTATGTAAATGGTACCGTTTTGTTTGTAGATGGTGGCTGGATGGCCCGATAAAAAATAAATTATGGAAATACGTTTTGCCAATAGTCCAACTGAAACAGCATCGATGAATACGGCTGCATTAAGGCAGCATTTTTTGGTTGAGCAATTAATCTGTAAAGACAAACTAAAGCTTGTTTACAGTCACCATGATCGAATGATTATTGGTGGTGTTCAACCAGTTCATTTGACCATTCAAATGCCCAATGAAGCTGAACTGCGTGCTGATTATTTTTGTGAGCGGCGTGAAATGGGCATCATAAACGTTGGTGGTGATGGTATAGTGGAAGTTGATGGGCATGCTTATTCATTACAGTCTTACGATTGTTTATATATTGGCAAGGGATCAAAAGCAATTAGTATGTCTTCTGTTTCTGCAGATACACCTGCTGTATTTTATCTGCTCTCTGCGCCAGCGCACCATGCATACCCCACAACCTTATTTACAAAAGAACAAGCTGCCCCTGTTCGTTTGGGTAGTGCAGTTACTTCAAATGCAAGAACTGTTTACAAATACATTCATCGGGAAGGGATTCAAAGTTGCCAATTGGTCATGGGTTTGACAATATTGGATGAAGGCAGTGTATGGAATTCAGTACCGCCTCATACACATACCAGAAGAATGGAAGTGTATTTTTATTTCAACTTGCCCGATGAGCAACGCATTTTTCATTTTATGGGAGAGGGGCAAGAAACCAGACATTTGGTTGTAGCAAATCATGAAGCTGTTATTTCTCCACCTTGGAGTACACATTTTGGATGTGGTACCAGCAATTATGGGTTTATTTGGGGGATGGCTGGTGAAAATTTAATGTATACCGATATGGATCCATTACCCATCAATACAATCGCTTAATATGAAACGCACTTGTTGTTTTGGAGAGTTATTGATTCGGTATTCACCTCATTTACAGGGTGAATGGATTCGTTCGCAATCAATGCAAACCTATATCGGTGGTGCAGAATTAAATGTTGCCTATGCTTTGGCGAATTGGGCGATGCCAGTTAAATATATTACAGCCATTCCAGATCATTATTTATCCAAAGAAATTATTGAACAATTAACGAAGGCGAATATTCAAACTGATGGTACCTTATTCAATGGAGAAAGAATTGGTGTGTACTATTTGCCACAAGGGGCAGATTTAAAACATGCTGGCGTAATTTATGATAGAGCAAATTCCGCTTTTGCCAATTTAAAAGAAGGGATGTTTGATTGGACGGCCATTTTAAACGACGCGGGATGGTTTCATTTTAGTGCCATTTCACCAGCATTAAATGCTTCTGCAGCAGCTGTTTGTTTAGAAGCCGTGAAACAAGCCAAACAGATGGGTTTAACGGTTTCTGTTGATCTTAATTATCGTTCCCTGCTCTGGCGGTATGGTCAAAGTCCGGTGGAAGTGATGCGCGCATTCATGCCTTATTGCGATGTTGTTATGGGCAATATATGGAGTGCTGCTACTTTATTGGGTACACCACTCAACAGTGCTTTGTTGACAGGTAACAATCAAGACAGTTTTGTTTCAGCAGCAGAACAAAGTGCAAACCATATCATGCAAACCTTTCCGAATGTACAAGTTGTAGCCAATACGTTTAGATTTACGAATGAAGCCAACGTAGACTATTATGCAACATGGCATGATCAATCTGGCACAACGGTTTCTGATTTGTATACGACCAATCATGTTGTTGATAAAGTTGGAAGTGGTGATTGCTTTATGTCGGGATTAATCAGGGGCATTCAACTTAATCTATCAAAAGCTTATATTATCAACTATGCAGCAACAGCTGCAGTTGGTAAGTTACAGGAATATGGCGATCATACCAGACAAACTGTTGCTGAAATTGAAGCTAAAATGAAATCATATGACTAAAGACGCCATTTTACAAGGACTCTCGGAAGCAGGGGTATTGCCTTTGTTCTACGACAATGACCCAATATTGTGTGAACGGATTTTGCAGACTTTATATGCTTCTGGCATTCGATATATTGAATTTACCAATCGTGGTGATCAAGCGCTAAATAATTTTAGTGCTTTGGTGCGTGCCAAAGCAAATATGCCCGGTTTGTGCTTAGGTGTTGGAACCATTCATCATGTAGATCAAGCTGCGGCTTTTTTAGACTTGGGCGCTGATTTTTTAATCAGTCCATTTTTTGATGCATCAGTAGCAGATTACACTTATATGCACAAAACATTGTGGATTCCCGGATGTATGACACCTACAGAAATACATCATGCGGTTGCCAACGGTTGCGAAATGGTGAAATTGTTTCCAGGTGATTTGTTAGGCCCTTCTTTCGTAAGTGCCATCAAACCTTTGTTTAAGCAATTGACATTTGTAGTAACAGGAGGCGTAACCCCAGAGCCAGACAATGTGAGAGCTTGGCTATCAGCGGGAGCACAAGTGGTAGGGATGGGCAGTAAATTGATTCAGCCAGCTCAGTTGCAAACAGACGCTGCATTCAATCTTTTGAGTGACAAAACCAAAACCATTCTTTCGACTATTCAGGATTTTAAAAATCAGCCAAATGCATAAGCCAAATATTGGACGGTATCGTTGGACCATTTGTGGTCTCGTTTTTTTTGCAACGACCATTAATTATCTAGACCGTGCAGTGATCAGTTTGCTGAAGTCTACATTAAGCGCTGAAATGCATTGGGATGATGGAGACTATGCCAATATTGAAATTGCGTTTAAAATAGCGTACGCTGTTGGTCTGTTGTTTGCAGGTAGAGTGATTGATCGAATTGGCACAAAATCAGGGTATGCTTGGGCTACAGGACTTTGGAGTTTGGCAGCAGTGGTTCATGCCGCCGCTTCAAATGTGATTGGCTTTGCTTTAGCCCGTGTGGCTTTAGGTTTAACAGAAGCAGGTAATTTTCCTGCGGCCATTAAAGCGGTAGCAGAGTGGTTCCCTAAAAAAGAACGGGCTTTGGCAACAGGAATTTTTAATTCCGGTGCCAATATTGGCGCCATCGTGGCACCATTGACCGTACCATTTATTGCGGTGTATATGGGTTGGCAATGGGCTTTTATTATCACAGGCTGTCTTGGTTTTGTTTGGTTATTTTTCTGGAATAAATATTATCAATCCCCCAAACATCACCCTTCTTTATCAAAAGAAGAATTGGCCTATATAGAGAGTGATATGGTTGTTGAAACCGATGAAGCAATAGCCAATAAACAACCATTTACCTGGGTCAGATTATTGGGCTATAAACAAACATGGGCTTTTGCGTTGGGTAAATTATTGACAGACCCTATTTGGTGGTTTTATCTTTTTTGGTTACCAGACTTTTTAGAAAGCCAATATGCATTAAAAGGTACAGATATTGTTTTGCCAGTAGTGATGGTTTATACCATATCAACAATTGGCAGTATTGGTGGTGGTTGGTTGCCGCTATTTTTAATCAAACAAAATTGGAGCGTTTTTAAAGCAAGAAAATCCTCCATGTTGCTTTATGCCATCTTAGTGATTCCAATTTTGAGCGCACAATTATTGGGAAGTATTAACATGTGGTTGGCGGTCAGCATCATCGCCATTGCTGCAGCTGCACACCAGGCTTGGAGTGCCAATATATTTACAACAGTGAGTGATATGTTCCCTAAAAGAGCAGTAGGATCAGTAACAGGTATTGGTGGTATGTTTGGGGCTTTTGGTGGGATATTTTTATCATTGTTTGTTCAGAAGAATCTGTTTGTTCATTATAGGGCTATTAATCAGATTGAAACGGCTTACTATGTCATGTTCTTTGTGTGTGGGCTGGCTTATATTACTGCTTGGCTAGTTTTGCATATATTAGTACCAAGAATGCAAGTCATTAAAGATGAATAACAGTAATCAATATCTGCACTTAAATACCATTGATGAATATCATCAATGCTTTTCTGAAGATATTCAAATCAAACTGCAACAAATCAGGCAAACCATATTGCAAGCAGCACCACATGCAACTGAAACCATTAGTTACAGCATGCCCGCATTTAAACTGAAAAAAGTTTTAGTGTATTATGCTGTGTGCAAGAATCATATTGGTTTCTATCCTACACCCAAACCAATTGTGCATTTCCAGGAACAATTACAGGCCTTTAAAACCACAAAGGGTGCCATACAATTTCCTTTAGATCAAAAATTACCTTTGGCTTTAATAAAAAAAATGGTCAAATTTAGGGTAGCTGATCTTTTAAAAGAAGGAAAATAACCCTCCCATGCAACATGCCATTTTAATGATGCTTTTTTTATTGACGTCCATCGTGATGATTGCTCAGCAAAAAACTGACCAATATCCTGTTTATAAAGGCAATGATTTAGGACTCACCTACACGCCCCAATCCTCAACTTTTAAAATTTGGGCACCCACTGCTGTAGCGGCTAGAATTAATTTTTATGCTACAGATCTTGGCGGCGTCTCTAATCGCACCGCTAATCTGGTTAAAAAACCCAAAGGGGTTTGGTCTATTACCATTCCTGGGAATTTAAAGAACCAATATTATACTTTTCAAGTGTTGATCAATGGTGTTTGGAGTGACGAAGTGATTGATCCTTATGCAAAAGCTTGTGGCACCAATGGATTCAGAGCACAAGTGGTAAACCTCAAAGAAACAAATCCAGATGGTTGGGCTGAAGACAAGTCGCCCAATTTTTCAACCACCAACCGTCAAACCGATGCCGTAATTTATGAGTTGCATGTTCGTGATGCAAGTATTCACGCAAGCAGTGGTGTGCAACAAAAAGGTAAATTTTTGGGCTTGGCCGAATTAGGCACACAAAATACAAAAGGGGGAAGCACTGGTTTAGCACATTTAAAAGAATTAGGGGTGACGCATATTCATTTGCTGCCCTTTTATGATTATAATTCTGTTGACGAAACCAAGCCAGATCAATACAACTGGGGTTACGACCCAGTCAATTATAATATTCCAGAAGGGTCTTACAGTACCAATCCTGCAGATGGCAATGTCAGAATAAAGGAATTGAAAACATTAATCAAAACCATGCACAGCAATGGTTTACGCATCGTGATGGATGTAGTATACAATCATACAGCCCTCACAAAAAATTCAAATTTCAATATTTTAGTCCCGGATTATTATTACCGCAAACGTGCGGATGGTAGTTTTTCTGATGCCAGTGCATGTGGCAATGAAACAGCCAGTGACCAGGCGATGTTTCAAAAATTCATGTTAGAAAGTTTGGTGTATTGGGTAAAAGAATACCATATTGATGGATTTCGTTTTGACTTAATGGGCATACACGATATCCAATCAATGAATCTAATTGCAGATACTTTACGGAAAATAAAACCCTCAATCATTTTATATGGTGAAGGATGGACTGCAGGTGGATCGCCTTTGGCAGAAGACAAGCGCGCCGTTAAAAAAAATGCATACCAATTAAACGGTATCGCCGTATTTAGTGATGATATGCGAGATGGTATCAAAGGCAGTGTATTCAATATTGATGACAGAGGTTTTGCTACTGGCAAGCTTGACAATGATGAATCGGTTAAATTTGGTTTAGTGGCTGCGGGAAAGCATCCTCAAATCAATTATGCCAAAGTCAATTATTCTAAAGCGCCCTATACTGCTGGACCAGCAGGATTAATAAATTATGCGGATTGCCACGATAATAATATTTTGTGGGATAAAATTGCGCTCTCTTACAAAACTGCATCTGAAGCAGAAAGAGTCAAAATGCATGAATTGGCTTATGCCATTGTATTGACTGCACAAGGGGCTAGTTTTTTAACCGCAGGTTCCGAATTTTTACGGTCTAAAAATGGAGTAGAAAATTCATTTGATAAAGGCGATTTGGTGAATGGGATTAATTGGGATTTGAAAACCAGCAATGCGTCTACCTATCAATATATTCAGTCGCTGATTAAGATCAGAAAAGCACATCCTGCATTTCGAATGCAGTCTGCTGAACAAATTGCACAATATTTAGTGTTTCAGAATTCTTTACCTAAAGGGATTATAGCGTATACTTTAAATGGAGCCGCGGTAGGGGATAAGTGGAAAAAAATATGGGTAGGATTCAATGGAGCACAAACTCCACAAACGCTCAGCCTTCCTGCAGGAAATTGGAAAGTTGGTTCTATAAATTATCAATCTGTTTTAAAAGGGAATCAAATTACTATTGACGGAAGCGCTGCAGTGATATTATATCAATAATTGGTATATTTAGAAATAATTATTGGTCAATAATTCATGCTTATTCATCCCTATTCTCCTGATTGGAATAATCATTTTGAGCTAATCAAAGCTGATTTAAATCAAGCTTTATTTGGCCTTGATATTATTATTGAGCATGTAGGAAGTACTGCAGTGCCAGGATTGTCTGCCAAACCAATCATCGATATTGATATCGTTTATAAAGACGAGTCGGTGTTTAATCAAATCAAAACAGCTTTGGAGTCGATTGGTTATTTCCACAATGGTAATCAAGGAATTGAAGATCGAGAAGTGTTTAAGCGAGATGGTACTTCACATAATGACGTACTCGATACCATTCAACATCATTTGTACGTTTGTTCTGCAGAAAGTCCTGCCTTGAAAAGGCATTTAGTAACGAGAGATTATTTACGTAATAATGAATGGGCAAGAGCTGAATACCAACAAATGAAATACGATCTCGCGGAACAAGCAGGTCAGGATAAAAAAGTTTATGCTTCGCTTAAAGAGGAACATATTAATCCATTAATTGACCAATTTTATCAAAATACGGAAAACGACTTAACTGAAACTATGGAAGTACATCATCATGCACATCACGATCACGGTAAGAAAAACTGGAAGTCTTATTTCTGGGAATTCTTTATGCTGTTCTTAGCGGTGTTTTGTGGTTTTTTAGCTGAATATCAACTAGAACATAAAATAGAGAATGACCGTGCAAAAGAATTAGCTAAAAGTTTGTATACCGAATTATATGAAGATTCTATTCGGCTGAATAAAGTAATGGAATTAAGGGAAGAGAAAGAAACAGCTTTAAAATTCCTGATGCAATTTTTTTCAAAAGCAGATTTTAAGCAAGAAGCCGACTCTGCAATTAGAGCAATGTCATTCGCGTATATAACTGTTTCTAATAGAACAATTTTTGAACCTTCAGATGGCGTATTAATGCAACTGCAGAGTTCTGGAAGTAGACGATATTTTAAAAAGCAGGCTATCCAAGATGCTATTAGCAAGCTATCTGCAAGTATTAATTTTATCCGATTACGTAACGAAAGAGAATTACTCTATATGTCTAATTCCTTAAGAGCTTTTTATTTAAAACATTTGGATTATATGTGGTTAGAAGCCTTTATGAACAATGGTAAGCTAAGTGTTGCTGATGCGTATCTTAAAAATAATCCAGTAGCTAACATAAAGCCTTTTTTTAAAAAGCCTGAGCAAATGGATAGAGATGAGTCAATCAATTTGGCAGGTAACTTATTACTGATGATGAGAGGTATAAAACTGACCACTTTGCCAGATTATAGGTATTCTGCTAGTTTAGTAATGCAACAGCTTAGGGCTGAATACCACTTTGAATAAGTTTTATCAAATAAAGTACAATTGTAACCCAGTAAGTCACCAATTATGTCAGAGAATAATGAAGCGCAAAATCTAAAGAGTCTAGCACAAGATATCCCATCTGATACCATCAACTCAACTGAACCCCTTTCTGAAACAACTGAACCAAACCAATCTATGGAAGTACATCATCATGCACATCACGATCACGGGAAGAAAAACTGGAAATCCTATTTCTGGGAATTCTTCATGCTCTTTCTAGCAGTATTTTGTGGGTTCTTAGCAGAGCTGCAATTAGAGCACTATATTGAGAACCAGCGAGAAAAAAAATATATCAGCCACTTGATGCAAGATTTATCGAAGGATTCTGTCAATCTTGCAAAATATATTGAGGATTCAAAGAATAGAATAGAAAGGATTGATTCATTATTACAAATATTGATTAATAAAGAAACTGCAACTAAGGGGAATGAGTTGTATTACCATGCCCGTCGTTTAGTTAGAGCACCTAATTATTTTCCTTCCGATGCTTCCATTTTACAATTAAAGTATTCGGGTAATTTTCGATTGATTCAAGATGACAATATTGTTAAACAAATCGGATCTTATGAGAATCAATCCAGACTTATGCTTTTTACATTAGAAGAGTGGCGAGATGTAAACTCTGCTTATAGAGAGGTATTGGAATCGATTTTTGATGGATTGGTTTTTTATAGCATGTTAGATACCCAGAATAGTGTAATAAAGCCAACTACTAACCCCCAATTATTAAATACCAATCCAACTGAAATTAATAAATTAGTCATTAAAGCTCAATTCATGAAAGGGGGAGCAAATCGAAATTATTTCTTAGCCGATCAATGTTTAAAAACTTGTAATGCTTTACAAAAAGCAATCAGAGAAAAATATAAGCTATGATTAACTCGATAGATGAATACCATCAGGCTTATCCGGAAGAGGTTCAGGTAATTTTGCTACAGCTTATGGCTGAATACCACTTTGAATAAGTTTTATCAAATAATGTACAATTGTAACCCAATAAGTCACCAATTATGTCAGAGAATAATGAAGAGCAAAATCTAAAGAGTCCAGCACAAGATATCCCATCTGATACCATCAACTCAGCTGAGCCACGTTCTGAAACAACTGAACCAAACCAATCTATGGAAGTACATCATCATGCCCATCACGATCACGGTAAGAAAAACTGGAAGTCTTATTTCTGGGAATT
>JAIXYL010000142.1 GCA_027490265.1 Sediminibacterium sp. | reverse complement strand
GTATTGATGAGTTGTGCATTATTTTTTACATTGGTAAATCCTTGCTCTAATGCATCACCAATCGTGGCTACTTTCAATATCCAATTGGATGTTAAGATGGTTTCAAGCATATTTGCAGGAGAACAACTGTGGTCCCCAGCTATAGCTGGCCAAGCTGCAAAATCAATCTGTGTGACAGGTTTTGTCTGAACAAGATTAAAGACTTGTTCGCTTAGTCTGGCTTCGTTTCCTTTTCTGATTTCTTGCCAAATTTGCTGAAGCAATTGTTGTTGTGATGGGCTTAACTTCTGGATTGCTAAGATACTGATGCGTCTGTGTTCAGGATAAACCCAGGCATTGGCTTTGGAAATACACATGATTCCAATTGCCATCAATAGTACATTGTACTTAATCTTATTGTTTAAAAGCCTTAGTAAAAACATGTAAATGATCATATTGCAGCTTTTTCAATATACAACGCAAAGTTCAAATATCCTCATAGGATTTTTTCCTAAAAAGAATGATCTTTATTCGTAACCAAGCATCTTGTAAACCTTACACTCATTAAGTCAGATTAAAAATGCCCTTTATGCAAAAACAAGCACTCAAGGATACGTTGATGGACAATCATCAAGTATTTATCAACTACATCCAATCCTTGCCAAGTGAAGCATTTGTACAAAGCAATCATGGTAAATGGACGCCTGGGCAACAGCTAGAGCATATTTTGCTTAGCATTAAACCTTTAAGACAAATATTAACTGTTCCAAAGATTGTTTTATTGATTATTTGGGGTAAAGCCAATCGTGAAAGTAAAACCTACGACGCATTGATTGATAAATACCATTTAAAATTGCAACAAGGTGGAAGGGCAACTTCAAGATTTGTTCCTAGGTTGGTCAGTTATGATCAAAAACCAGCCCTTGTACAATCCATCAGTAATGAAATAAAATGGCTAAGTGAAAAGCTGGATAAGTTTACAGAAGAAGAGCTGGATAAGTATATTTTGCCTCATCCATTACTCGGAAAGTTAACAATACGAGAAATGATGTATTTCACCATATATCATGTGCAGCATCATCAAATGATGACAGAGCGAGACTTGTTGAGTCTCGCCGATTGACAATGATTGGATTGTAAGATTTTTTTGGAAAATTGAACATTGTTCATTTATATTTGCTCTGTAATGTAATCTAATGGGTATTTCAGAACGTAAAGCAAAAGAAAAAGAGGAGCTCAAGTCAATGATATTGGGCGCTGCAAAGAAACTCTTTCTTACAAAGGGGATTGAGCAGACGACGATTCGGAATATTGCCCAAGAGATCGAATACAGTGTAGGTACCGTTTATGTATACTACAAAGATAAAAACTGTATTCTTCACGATTTGCATTCGCAAGGATTCAGCGCTTTGGGAGGAGAAATGCGGGTATTATTTAACGTGTCTGACCCAATGGAAAGACTGAAGGCCCTGGGTAGGACCTATCTAAAATTTGCGCTAGAGAACCCTGATATGTACGATCTGATGTTTAGTATGAAAGCCCCAATGGATTTCTTATGCTCTGTACACCAGCATGAATGGAATGAGGGAAAGAATACTTTTGAATTATTGAAATCAACTGTTGCGCAATGCATTGAAAAAGGACATTTTAAAGGACATGAATTAGAACCCTTATCATTTGCTATATGGAGTATGGTGCATGGAATGGCTTCATTACATATCAGTCAACGAATCCAAGGGGTTAGTTTGGCCAATCCTGAAACCATGTTGATGCGAGGTTATGACGAAGTCTTATTGTTATTAGATAAAGAATAAAATTTTTTTGGTTAAGATATGAACATTGTTCAATTATAAAACACAATTCAATGAGTATTAAATTCAGGCTATTCATGCCACTCTTATTGTTGATGTTGAATGGTATTGGTCAGTCCCCTTTAGACCAATACATTCAAGAAGCGTTGCTGAACAACCAAAGCATTCGGCAGCAACAGTTTAATTATGAGAAATCTTTGTTAGCGCTTCAAGAAGCCAAGTCTTTGTATGGCCCTAGCATTCAATTTCAAACAGATTATTTTTTAGCAGGTGGTGGTAGAACAGTAGACTTCCCGCTAGGTGATATTTTGAATCCCGTTTACAGTACGTTGAATCAACTTACCAGCAGCAATCGATTTCCTACCATTAACAACCAACGTATTTTGTTAAATCCAAATAATTTTTACGATGCTAAAATAAGAACCAGTATGCCTATTCTAAATGCAGAATTGGCCTATAACAAACGCATTAAACAAGAGCAAGTGAGTTTGCAAGCATTAGAAGTTCAATTGTACAAACGCGAACTGGTGAAAGAAATCAAATTAGCCTATTTGCAATATTTACAATCTTTAGAAGCCATTCAAATTTATCAATCTGCATTGACCTTAGTGAATGAAAGCAAAAGAGTCAATACAGCTTTATTTGAGAACGATAAAGTGAACCGAACTGTATTGCTGAGGGCGAATAATGAAGTGGTGAAATATGAGGCTTCCAAACAACAAGCAGAGAAACAGTCTGCTTCAGCAAGAGCATTTTTTAATTTTCTATTGAATAGACCTTTAACTGATTCAATTAAAATTGATCATCAATTCAGCATGCCTGTATTAATGGCTAACAATGCATTGGCCGTTACGCAACGCGAAGAATGGCTAAAACTAAAAGTAGCAGATAAGATTAACCATGAATTAAGTGGCTTGGCTAAATCTGTAGTAACGCCAAAAATATCGGGGTTTGTAGATCTTGGTTCTCAAAGTTTTGATTGGAAATTCAACGACCAATCTCGATATTATTTTATGGGTATTTCCTTACAATGGAATTTGTTTACTTCTGGCAAGAATACGATTAAGGTCAAGCAAACAATATTAGATAACAACATTCTTAAAGCCCAGACCGACAATATTTTGCAGCAACTGGAATTGAAGTTAAGTACCGCATTGAACGACTACTATGCTGCGATTGCAAACTATACAGCGGCAAATGCTTCTTTAAAAACCGCACAAACTTATGCAACGGATATGATGAAGTTGTATAAAGAAGGGCAAGCATTATACATTGAATTATTGGATGCCCAAAATCAGCTAATTCAAACCAAAATACAGTCTAGCATCACACTGTATAATACCCATATGAAGTATGCTGAAATAGAAAGAGCAACCGCATCATTTAACCTAAACTAATTATACTTATGTCAGTTTTAACTACCACTGCAAAAATATTGTTTGCTGCAAGCTTTTTGGCTTGTAAAACATCAACTCAAAAAAAACCCATGATCAATAATGCTGGGGAAACCATCGCTGTAAAAACCTTTTTGATCAATACCCAGCAAAAAGGCGTTAGCGTTGAAGCTACAGGCATCCTTAGCTCTGAAAATGATATTAAATATGCTTTCAAAATTGGCGGGGTTGTCAATAAAATTTTCGTCAACGAAGGCGCTTATTTTAAAAAAGGACAATTATTGGCTACGCTAAAGTTAGATGAAATTGATGCTGGGTATGCACAGGCTAAATTAGGGTTAGACAAAGCAGGTAGAGACTTAAAAAGGGTCACCAATTTGTATAAAGACAGTGTGGCCACTTTGGAACAATTGCAAAATACTCAAACCGCATATGCCATCGCGCAGAAGCAATTAGAGGGCATAGCTTTTAATAAAGACTACACTAAAATTTATGCTAGCAATGATGGATTTGTGATTAAAAAATTAGCCAATGAAGGAGAGATTGTAGCCAGTGGAATGCCCATTGTTGCGGTGTCTGATAACCAGCCACAATCTTGGGTGATTAAGTTAGGACTTTCCGATAAGGATTGGGCCAAGGTTGCTGAAGGGGATAAAGCGCAAATCATTCTAGACGCGTATCCTAATCAACATTTTCAAGGAACTGTATTTCGAAAATTGTTGGCAGCAGATCAAGTATCAGGTTCTTTTTTAGTAGATATAAAGCTTAAAGCAGGAACAACTCGTTTAGCATTAGGGATGTTTGGAAAAGCTAGCATTATCACCAAAAGTGTGCAAGCCTATCAATCAATTCCATATGATGCTTTGGTTGAAGCCGATGGTCAGACGGCTTATGTATTTGTACCATTACCCAATGGACGCGTCAAGAAGCAGGCCATTGAAATTGCCAGTTTCAACAATGATTTTGTCCTTGTAAAGTCAGGTTTACAAAAAGTCAATGCAATTGTAGTAACCAATACTGCATTTTTAAATGAACAATCCAACATTACCATCATTCAATAAATACCATCATGAGCTTAACTAATTTTTCTGTTAAAAACTATCAGTTTACTTTGGTTGTTTTTGTAATGGTGGCTGTTGTTGGATTGGTGACCATGTTAACCATGCCAAGAGCAGAAGACCCACAAATCAATCCGCCTACTTATCCAATTGTGATTGTTTATCCTGGCACCAGTCCGCAAGATATGGAGGAGTTGGTGGCCAAGCCAATTGAAAATCGGTTGTATGAGTTGGAAAATATTGATCGCATTGTTACTGCCATTGAAGATGGATTAGCAGTAATAAAAGTAGAATTTAAATATGGGGTTAATGTAGACAACAAATACCAAGAAGTTGTAAGAGAAGTTAATGCATTGCGATCGAATTTACCCAAAGATATTTTGAGTATTGATATTCGTAAAGTAGATCCCAGTGATGTGAATATTTTACAGATTGCTTTAATCAGTGAAAATGCCTCTTATGCACAATTAAAAAAACAAGCCGACAATTTGAAGGATCAATTAGAGAAAGTAGTTGATTTAAAGAAAGTCAAAATCTCTGGCGTACCAGATGAAATGGTCCGGATAGATTTACAGCTCGATAAATTAGCCGCATTAAAAATTCCATTAAATGTGTTGCTTGGCAGCATTCAAAGCGAAGCAATTAATATTCCTGGGGGCAGTGTTACTGCCGGAAATAAAACGTTTAATGTTAAAACCAGCGGTAAGTTTTCTAGTTTGGAAGACATTGCCCAAACGGTTGTATACAATGCGAATGGCAAGATTGTGTTACTTAAAGATGTTGCTACTATTAGTTTTAGGCATGAAGCTGAAAAGCATATCACCAGACTGAATGGGTACAGAGCTGTTTTGGTGAATGCAGCTCAAAAAGTGGGTAGTAATATTAGTCAAACACAGGCTAAGTATTTGCCAGTGATTGCTGAATATGAAAAAACCTTACCATCGAATATTAAAATGATTAAGCATGCCGATCAAGCTGACAATGTTGCCAAACGCTTATCGGGCTTAGGGATTGATTTTTTGATTGCCATTTTTTTAGTGCTGATTACATTGGCACCTTTGGGAACCAGAGCATCTTTAGTGGTAATGATTGCCATTCCTTTATCATTGGCTTTGGGTTTGGTTGGATTAAACGCATTTGGCATTTCATTGAATCAACTAAGTATTGTAGGCTTAGTTGTGTCCTTAGGATTATTGGTTGATGACAGCATTGTTGTGGTAGAAAATATTGAACGATGGTTAAGAGAGGGCTACTCTAAAAAAGACGCTGCCATCAAAGCCACTAAGCAAATCACACTGGCTGTCATAGGTTGTACAGCTACATTAGTCATTTCTTTTTTGCCATTAATCTTTTTGCCAGGAGGACCGGGTGAGTTTGTAAGAGGATTACCCTTGGCAGTTATTACAAGTGTTATTGCATCGATGTTGGTATCGCTTACGGTTGTGCCTTTTTTGGCAAGTCGTTTTTTAAAAGAGCACCATCATCCAGAAGGAAATATTTTTTTAAGAGCACTGAAGAAAGCCATTGGAGCAACTTATGCTAAACTGATTAAGCGGGCTTTGCAAAAACCGATCTTGACGTTATGCATTGCATTTGGTTTATTTGGCGGTTCATTGGTGTTGTTTCCATTAATTGGTTTTAAACTATTCCCTAGTTCTGAAAAGCCCATTTTTTTAATCAATATTAAAATGCCTTTGCAAACAAGTATACAAGGGGGTAATCGGATTGCTAAAATGGTAGAAGACAGTATCAAGAATGTTCCTGAAATTGCCTATTTTACTACCAATATTGGGAAAGGTAATCCGCAGATTTATTACAATGTGCCTCAAAAAGAGGAGAAATTAGACTTTGCACAAATCTTTGTACAACTCGCAGAAGATACCGAACCTTTGAATAAGAAGGTAATCATCAATCAACTAAGAGAAAAATTTGCACAATTTCCTTATGCGCAAATTGAAGTCAATGATTTTGAACAAGGGCCCCCTATTGAAGCACCAATCTCCATTAGAATATTTGGCGACAATCTTGATACGCTAAGACAACTGTCTTTTAAGGTAGAGCATATTTTAAGTCAACATCCAGGTACCATTTATGTCAACAACGAGCTCAATACTTTAAAAACAGATATCAAGGTTAATATTAACCGCAATAAAGCCAGAACATTGGGTGTATTAACAGCAGATATAGACAGAACCATTCGATTATCTGTTGCCGGTTTAAATATGGGAACCTATACCAATGAGCTTGGCGATGATTATGCTATTGTCATTAATACACCAAAGGATAAAATAGCTACGCTGCAGTCCTTAGACAATATTTTTGTAAACAATGCATTAGGTGTGGCCATTCCGCTAAGTCAAATTGCTAGTATAGATTTTGAAACCTCTCCAACCAGCATCAATCATTTTAATAAAAACAGATTCGTTAAAATCACTGCTTCCACTAAGAAGTCTGTATTGGCCAATGATGTGTTAAAAGCAGTGGTGCCCGAATTAAATCAATTGATATTACCCAAAGGATATTACTATAAACTAGCAGGTGAAGCAGAATCGGAAGGAGATGCATTTGGCGGTGGTTTTGTGACCATTATTTTGTTAACTGTTTTCTTGTTTATAGCTGTGTTGATTCTTCAGTTCAAAACATTTAAAGGCATTTTAATTGTATTATCAGTTATTCCTCTAGGTGTAATTGGGGGTGTGACCATGCTATGGTTAACTGGCAATCCGATGTCGTTTATTGCTATCATAGGATTCATTGGATTGGCAGGTATTGAAGTGAAGAATTCAATTCTATTAGTAGACTTTACCAATCAATTGAGATTAGAAGGAGAGTCGTTAAATGTTGCGATTGAAAAAGCTGGTGAACTCAGGTTTTTGCCAGTGGTTTTAACATCACTGACTGCAATTGGAGGGCTCATTCCTTTGGCCATCAATACCAATCCTCAGATTTCTCCATTAGCATTAGTGCTAATTGGGGGACTAATCAGTTCTACATTATTGTCAAGAATTGTAACACCAGTGATGTATAAATTGATTCCACCGAAAATATAATTGTTTAATACTAATACTAATAATTTATGCTACAAAAAAATAACTCTGTCGCTTTGATAATGAAAAAGATCTTTATTTCATTGATCATGTTTTGTATAGGTCATTTTGTAAACGCACAAACAAATCCAATTGATATACTTGGTGATTGGGTCAATGAGAAACGAGATGCTAAGTTTAATATTTACAAAAATGGAAACATGTACTATGCTAAATTAATTTGGGGAAAAGGATCCGAAACAAAGGATGTTAAGAATCCTAATCCTGATTTAAGAAACCGTGATGTTATTGGTTTGGTTTTGCTGAATAATTTTATTTATGATGGAAATGGTATTTGGAAAAATGGTACCATTTATGATCCACGAGAGGGAAAGACTTATTCATGTAAAATTACTATAAAAGATAAAACTACCTTATTAGTAAGAGGTTATGTTGGACTCTCCTTATTTGGAAGAACTGAAACTTGGGTAAAAACAAATTAATTCAATCATAATTTTTTTAAAACATGCAATCTTACATATTAATAACAGGCGCTACTTCTGGTATTGGTTATGAAATGGCACAGAATTTAGCTGAGAAAAAATTTAATCTAATTTTAGTTTCTCGCAATGTCGATAAGATGATTATCATGAAAAAACAGCTCCAATCAAGCTATGGAATCATTGTAGATTATTTTGAAAAAGACTTGTCTTTACCAAATGAAGCCAAAGAATTATTAGATGATATTTTATTAAAAGAGTATAGGGTTTCTCATTTAATCAACAATGCTGGATTTGGAGAATATGGTCATTTTTTAAATACTTCTTTAGAAGTTGAGTTAAAAATGATCAATTTAAATATCATCGGTTTAGTTATTTTAACTAAACTTTTTGCAAAGGATATGGCAGCTAGGGGTGGTGGTAAAATTTTGAATGTTGCTTCGTTATTATCTTTTATTCCTTTTCCATATTACTCTGTTTATTCAGCCACTAAAAGTTTTGTGCTTGCTTTCTCAGAAACTATTGCAGCCGAAGTTGAAGAATTTGGTGTTGTATTAACTACGCTTTGTCCGGGACCTGTTGAAACGCCATTTCAAACCGATGAAATGCGTCATACAAATGCAATGAAAGTCAATAAACCAATGTCTGCAAAGTTGGTTGCTGCAAAGGGCATTGATTTGTTATTATACGGAAAGGGTAAGAAAATCGTAGGGTTAAATAATTGGTTTATATCAAATCTTCCTCGAATTACACCGGATTATTTAATGATGAAAATAAAAAAGTATTTAGCAAGTAAGAGCAATTGAGCGGTGGTTATTTTTCAAATTCAAGAATATGTTCAGACGCATATTCATCATCACCTGGTTTAATGCGTTTTACAAAAAATCGTACACGTTTACCTAGTTTGGTAGACGTGTATTTTGCTTTAATATCTTCATCAGTGTCTAAAGGTTGTAAAGATGGATACCATAAAATATAGCCCGGTTTTTGAAACAGTAATTGAGGAGTTGACCAATCTTGACTGTTGTTGCCTTTCCCTAAATCTTTATTGAAATTGAATGAAATAAATATTTTATCACCTATCCAAGATTTGCCTTCTACTTTTCCCATTAACATGACCCAGCAATTTAAATAGGTGTTCCAGCTAACAGATGGCCCCCAATGAAATCCTCCAGTAGGGGACGATGCTGGTCCACCGTTTGCTGATAAGGGAATTTGTAAAGCAGACACGGGTTTGCCAAAAGAGTTGTGGGAAATGCTAAATGCTTGTCCATCCCAACGTTTGGCTTTGCCAACAGGATTGTTTAAATCTTTTAATGCAATTCTAGCTATACTAATACATTGACCCGATGCTTCTGTAGCAGGGTTATAGGTAGTGGGATTATACACGCCGGGGTAGCCATACTCACCATAAAATATATACAAGTAATCACCACTGGCAACCGCTGAAGGATCTCCAACACCACCCGCAAATGTGTTGGAAGTATTGTGCGGTTTTAAAATCATTCTGGGATCTAAATCTTCCAAAATAATGCCTTTATTGATCCAAGATTTACCGCCATCTGTTGATTTCATGATGCCAATTCTACAAACGGCTGCCGGACTTTCTGGACCTGTTAATCCCTGTGGCCATAATGGACTATTGGTATAACCTTCTTTTGTTTTTGGGTCATATGGTAACGTAATGGGATAATTTTCATTATGGTACAAGGCAAATAATGTTTTGCCTGATAAATCTTTTTGATCTTGGTAAACGGTTTCAAACCAAACAGCACCATGTAATCCTTTTTGACCAATGGGTGCATTGGGCGGCATTATTGGATTGATAAATTTTTCTTTACCATTTTGAAAAACAGCCGGTGCATTTGGTCCATCTGAATATTTTAAATCCTTGGCATTACCCCATAATGGGTCTTCACCATATTTCCCTGGGAAAATTCTAAATGTATCACCCACCCAAACTTCAGCCATATTACAATCCACGAATGAATTGAATGTTATTTTACTGGCAGGGTGTAGTTTAACAGTTGGGATGGGTTGAACAGAATCAGTCAATAAGCATTGTAATAACGAAAGTATTAACCAATTAGCCATAAAGATTTATTTATAAAATGGTGGATTTAATAAGACTCTTCTGCGCTTGGGAAATGTTTATTGGTAACATCAGCTTTATATAATTGAATAGCTTCTGAAATGGCAACATTTAAATTTAGATATTTTCTCACAAATTTGGGCTTAAACGAAGCATCTAATCCAAGTAAATCATTAATGACCATGACTTGCCCATCACACCCATTGCCAGCACCTATACCAATTACGGGTATAGTGAGTAATTTTGATATAGATGTTGCTAAATCAGCTGGTATTTTTTCTAGTACAATTGCAAAACATCCCGCTTTTTCTAAAGCTTGCGCATCTGCTATAAGGGTTTCTCTGGCTGATGGTAATGTTGCTTGAACTTCATAAGAGCCCAGTTGATGGATGCTTTGTGGGGTTAATCCTAAGTGTCCCATAACTGGTATACCTGATTGAACCAGTTTAGTGATGGTATTGACCATTGTTTGCCCGCCTTCTAATTTTACCGCAGGTGCATTGGTTGCTTTCAGTAATGTTATTGCATTTTTAATTGCTTCTGTTTCGTTTACTTGGTAAGAGCCAAATGGCATGTCTACCACAACAAATGCTTGTTTAACCCCTTTCATCACCGCTTTGGTGTGATAAATCATCTCTTCTAAGCTAACTGGTAGGGTTGTGTCATTGCCTTGGAAAACGTTCGATAAACTATCACCTACAAGAATCATATCAATGCCTGCACGATCAATGATGCCCGCGATTGTATAGTCATAAGCGGTTAACATACTGATTGGTTGTCCATCTTGTTTCATCTGAAACAATGATTTGATGGTTTTCTTACTTAAACTCATTTGATTTGATGATTATATTGTCTATTAATCTGACCCCTTCTATGGTTGCTGCTGCTAAAATGATGATTTGTTTAAATGAATCGGTGATTGAATGAATGGGTTCAAATTGTTCATTCATAAAAGTAAAATAATCAACTGACTCGAAACCATTGTTTATTAGTGAATTGATGGACGCCTGTTGTAGTGAATCTAGCTTAACTAAAGTTGGATTGTTTAGAATTGTACTTTTTGCATGCTTAAGGTTATTAATTAACCCCAAAGCTTTGCTGATGGCTTGCGGGCTTAATCGTTTATTTCTGCTACTCAGTGCCAAGCCATCTTCATTTCGAACGGTATCACAAAAATGGACCTTAATGAATTGATTGAATCCTTCCAATTGCATCATTTTATCAATCACTATGCATTGTTGAAAATCTTTCATGCCCAAATAAAGGTTGGTGGGCCGAACAATGTCTAAAAGCCTTTTCACGACTTGGCATACACCTTGAAAATGGCCTTGCCTGTAAAAACCCTCTAAAATATGTTCTACATTTCCAAGATCAAAGGTTTTTAAAGGATAGTTTTCAGGGAAAACAGTGGAATGCGTTGGGATAAACAAACAATGGCATCCAATTTTTTCAAGTAGTGTAATGTCTTGATCAAGGGTTCTTGGGTATTTTGTAAAGTCTTCCGCTTGATTAAATTGTAATTGATTGACAAAAATGCTGCATACCGTAATCGTGTTTTGTTTCATTGATTGCTTCACTAGCGCTAAATGCCCTTCATGAAGCGCTCCCATTGTAGGAACAAATCCTATTGATTGCTGCGTTTGTGCTTGTTGTAAATGGGCCTGAAGTAAATCAATACGGTCAAATAGAATCATGACTGAATGGCTTTATATAAATTGACTTTATTTAAAAACAATAACTAATTTTATTCAATGATATCAGGAAGTAAAATCTTAATTGGTATAACTGGCAGTATATCTGCTTACAAAATGTATACCGTAATAAGGCAATTAAAGCAATTGGGTGCTGAGATTCGTGTGGTCATAACACCTTCCGCTAAAAATTTTGTTTCTCCTACTTTGTTGACGACTTTTTCTGAACATAAAGTGTATTGTGAATTTGTTGAAAATGACCAGTGGCAAAATCATGTAATGTTAGGGCGATGGGCCAATATTTGCTTAATTGCCCCTGCAAGTTGTAATACAATTGCCAAAATGGCAAATGGAATCTCAGATAATTTTTTATTGGCAACCTATTTAAGCTGCAATATCCCCGTTCTAGTTATACCAGCAATGGATGAAGATATGTGGCTACATCCAAGTACGCAACACAATATTCAGCTGTTAAGCGAAAGAGGGAATATCATTTTTGAGCCTGCAACGGGCTTATTGGCCAGTGGATTGGTAGGAAAGGGTCGTTTGCCAGAACCTGAAGACATTATTCAATATGTAGAATCGCATTTTTTCAGAAACACCCTATTGCGTGGTAAAACTGTTTTAGTAACAGCTGGTCCTACCGAGGAACCAATAGATCCTGTGAGAATGGTCACCAATCGATCCTCTGGTAAAATGGGGTATGCAATTGCTGAAACGCTTTATATGGCTGGTGCTAATGTTATATTAGTGTCTGGCCCAGTGTCTATTAAACCTAAGTACAAGGACATTACACTTATCAATGTAAATACGGCTTCAGAAATGTATCAAGCCTGTATGCAATACCAGCCAATATTTGATATTGGGGTATTTTCTGCTGCAGTTGCAGATTATACGGTTGTATCACCTAATCAACAAAAGATTAAAAAGGCTGATGCACATTTACATATTGATTTGGTTAAAACGATTGATATTATTGGCGCCATTGGTTTGCAAAAATCAGCTGCACAAAAAATTGTTGGATTTGCACTTGAAACGGAGCACGGTGAGATCAATGCTACTCAAAAATTGCAATCCAAACATGCAGACCTAATTATACTCAATCAATTGAGTTTGGATAATACTTGTTTTAACCAAGACCAAATGACGGTTACATTTGTGGAGGCAGGTCAGTCTAAAACCTATGGGTCATTATCAAAAGAATTGATTGCGCAGCAATTATTGCTTCATATCACCAATAACTGGCTATCGTGAGTTGGAATCTACAAAACAAGACTGCTATTGTAACCGGTGGTACCAAGGGTATTGGTTGGTCAATTGTGAATCAATTTTTACTTCTCGGGGCAAAAGTGATTGTCATAGCAAGAAATCAGGCAAATTTGAATCATCAAATTAATGCATGGCAAGCAGAGGGTTATGCAGTTCAAGGTATTGTGGCTGATATAACCGATTATCAATCATATAATGCTATTTTGAGCGCTATCGCGGATCAAAAAATTGATATTTTGGTTAACAATGTCGGGGGCAATCTCCCTAAAAAATTTGTAGATTATACCCAACAAGATATCCAATCTATTTTCAATTTGAATCTGATTAGTAATATTCGATTTACACAATGCTTATTTGCAAAGTTATCAGCTGCATCAGGTGCCGTTGTAGTGAATATTAGCTCAATTGCCGGACTTGAAGATGTTGGAACAGGCTCTTTATATGCTGTTTGTAAAGCTGCAATCATTCAACTGACCAAAAGTTTAGCTGTGGAATGGGCACCTTATCAAATCAGAGTAAATGCTGTTGCACCTTGGTTTACTTCTACGGAAAGAATCAATACGATGTTACACGACAAGTCTTTGCAAGATTTTGTACAATCAAATACGCCATTAAGACGTATAGCGAGTCCAGATCAAATTGCGCATGCGGTGGCTTTTTTAGCCATGGATGCTTCAAACTATATTACAGGAGATACAATTGTTGTAGATGGTGGCTTCTCAGCTGAGCGGAAATAGTGAAGCGTTTCGAGGTAACTTTCACGCAAACTAATTTATGCGTAATTGCTTAAAACGCTAATTCGTCTTCATAAATACTACTATTGTCTGCAATTATCAGTTGATTGCTCGACATAGCGTAGATCCATTGCTGTATAGAAGCTGGAGAAATATTTTCACTAAACAAATTGGCTTTCAACAAATAACCTGATAAGGTTGCCGATAATTCAGGATTATTTTCTGATAAAAGCCATTGATTTACAATATTTCTGAATTTGGCTTGTTCATGGTCCAATAAATGGTCAAAGGCACGCAACTGAATCATTTCTGATATTGCTAATTGTAAGACAGCTTTACTTGAATGTTTCATGATGGTTGATTTAATGCATACGAAGTTTGCCTTTAATTATAAACTCAATGTTAACAAATCTCGGGTTTTGCAGATTGTGGATAAGTCAAGAATAAATTTAAAGTGCAATCGCATGAACCAATTTATGAAATAATACTATTTAAGCTAAGCTCGCTACCTGTTTTTTATTGTCACTCAACATTTTCAAACCATCTTTTAGGGTCATAAATTGTAAACCATACTTTTCTTTATTTTCAACGCTGATATCATATAAGCACTTTAAATGTTTGATTATTTCAGCCCAAGCAAAAAAGATAGTGTGTTTGGGGTCATAAATATGCGTTGGCTCACTACCAGCCCCATTTACTTCAATAATTGAGAAATCAATGCCTGCTTTTAAGGTCTCCCAATCTTTATATTTGATATCTAAACGACCATAGTTAAAATCTGGAATTTGTTGACAAATGTTATGGATCGTATCATTTAATTGGTCATCAATTAAATGGCTCAAATCAATGAACTTAGACCCTCTACTATGGTTGCCATATGGTACCATAACAAAGACTTCATTTAATGGGAGTATGTTTTCTAAAATATCACCGTAAGCTATTCTAAGTTTATTCAGTTGTAATAAAAATCGATCATTTTGCTTAATCAGCTTATAAATGCTTGATTGCCCATCTCCAATGACTGTTAAAAACTCTTTACCTACAATACCACTAATTTGCCCTTTTTTCTTATTGGGGTATTTGGTGTAAAAAATGCCTACTTCATTTTCATATGGGATGAAAGATTGTAGCAAATAATTAAACGTAGCATTCGAATGGTAAAGCTCCAGATCTTCCATTGAATGCAGCAGTTTAACTTTTAATCCTCGCATGCCAATATCTGGTTTTGCAATGATTGGGAATTCCATATTGTTAGCAGCTAATTCAGATGCTATCTTGTTACAATTATTACTAAAATTTACAAGGATGGTTTTGGGGTAAAATTGTTTTGGTAGCTTTTGATAGATGTCGAATTTGCTTTCCATCAAAAAGCCTGCATTTTTGATTTGAGGGTTACTCGTACTAAAAAAGAAAAATGATCTACTCTTGATTGACAGGAATAACCAATAAAAGAATACAGGAAAGTATACAACCTGAAATGGCCAATATTCCCAATTTGATAATTTTATCCAAAATATTTTCAGTTTTATATGAATCGATTCAAAAAAACTCATACACCTTCAGATTCTAAAATTGAAGAGATCATTTTAGATTTTTGTGCTTGAGACAGATTGTCTTCCAAAACTGCTGCCTCATACTTTTTTGAGCTTTTTGTAATTTGTTTATTTTGTGTAGCAAAAAATTTGCACAAATAACAAGCTGAGATATGTTTCAATAACTGGTAGCGTTCTTTCAATGTAATGTTACCTTCTTCTCTTTTTGAAACCAACTCTGTGGCTTTTTTACATGATATACTCATTGTTTTATTTTTTATTGGTTTATCCAATTTTTTTCTAAATAGCTTCTTAATTGAATTTTAGCTCTATGCATGATAATCCAATAGTTCGCAGGTGTTATGTTTAAAATTTTACAGATTTTTTCACTGCTCATATCGTCTAAATATTTCATAACAAATACGTTTGCTTGAATTTGTTTTAATCCATTGATGCCTTTTTGCAAAATCTTATAAAATTCTTTTGATTCCATATCTGCTTTCTTCCATTCTATCGGATATGCTGACTTAGTCCAATGCCCATCAGCATCAAAATATTTTTCTGTTATATCTTCTAAAAGTTCCTCAGTTATATTTTTAGAAGATTTTCTATAATAATCAATCAACTTGTTTTTTAAAATGGCAAATAGCCATGCTTTTACCGGAATCGTTTTGTCATATGCTTCTACATTACGCCATGCCGCTAAATAAGTTTCCTGAACTAAATCTTTGGCACTTTCCTCATTATTCGTTCGTTTCAAAGCGAATCTGAATAATATATCTGAATATTGGTTTACCCAATCAGATAGATTTTGCTGATTCTTTTGTAAAGTCATGTTTGTTTTGTCTTAATGATAGCCGTACTATTGATTCTGTATTTTTGATAAAATCAAGATAGGTCAGTTTTCCTTCTTTTTCTTTATATATTTCAATATATGAACAACTAAGTGTCTTGATATGATTAGTTCTATTTATAAAAAAACCATTTTGTTCATCAGCCGATTCTTTAAAAAAAGATAAGATGTTTTCAATAGAAAACGAGTGCTTTTTTTGGACCCAATCATTAAACTGATTGTATCTGTTTTGTCTTGTTGTTTCATTATATAATGTAACCGAGGACCAAATATAGGGCACTGTAGGATTCAATTTGATTTGATGTTTTTGATACCCATCCCATACTAGTTGAATAGGTTCATAATGCTGCAATGTAATTATGGTACATGGGGCAATATTAGACAGGTCTGTTGCATCCCAAACTTCTAGAGGTTCATTAGACCTTAACATTGATAATAGGAGTGATCCTCTACTTTCCTTGTAAATTTTGTTTTGATCATGATTGATAAAAGCACCGTTTAGTAAGACGCTAGTTGAACCAAATTCATTAAAGCCAATCCAAGTTCCACCTGCAAGTCCATCTTTCGGGGCAATATAACTCAAATTATTGTGTTGATACACCTGCGGTACATGGGCTTCAGGCCTATATATATTTTCATCTCTAAGGGAGACGATATAGGTTGTTTGTTCTGTTGGATAGTAAATGACAGTACACATGCCGTTATTATGGTTATTTTACTTAACGCCCTTTTTTTGATACAACATTGTTGAATGTGCCAATCCAAATGATTGGTCAACTAAATCTAGGTTCATATCAAATAGCGCTACTTTTATTAAGGCCAAATGATGGATGATATGTTCTTCATTGTATACCAACTCACGATAATAAGTTGTAAAAACCTGCTGCGATTGTAGGCCTTCTTTTTCTGAAATGTTGAGATTCAGTATTTTATCGGGCAAATTCAGTTTTACTAACAAACTTTCAATAGTCTTTACAGCTAAATATTGGTCTTTTTCTATATCAGTATTTCTACTACGATTGATATAGTCAACCTTATTTGTTGAATAGCCGTCAATTGTGCATTTTAATAACTCTATAATATGTCGTGAATGTTCACCAATGCTTGCATTAGATAAATGGGCTATTTGTTTAGTGTATTGATCTGATTCAAGTTGACTCAATAAGTGTATTAACTGATCCAACTGTTTTTTAATATTGCTAAATATCATCTTTCTAATCTATATTTTTTGTACCCCCAAAATTTTATTGAATAAGTTTTTGAGTTCATTTTTCTTTATTAAAGTTATTCCAATACAACTGACTAATACAATCAATGCAAGCGAAAAGAGGAGTCCTCCGTCATTCTGTGATTCAATTCCAATAAATAGTACATGTGATAAAACCGCACCTATCATTATTGAAATACCCATTAGAGCACCTATAAGAACTGTTCTTGGAATAAGAATCAAAATACCAGTGATTAATTCTAAAATCCCAGTTAAAAAACGACCCCAAGGTTCGATGCCTATTTTTGAAAACAACTCAATTGACTCTGAAGCACCGCTGAATTTAAAAAAGAGCGTTTGAAACAATATGATTGCTGATATGATTTGTAGAATCCACGATAATAGATTGGTCTTTTTCATTTATTCTTTGTTTTTAAGTGTTGGCCAATGGAATTCTGCTTTTTTAATTAAACTGTCTTGTTGGCTACTCCATTTTTGTTTAACCGCTTGATTATAATTAAAATAGAGTTTGTTGTTTACGATGGTCCAAGTATCTGTTTGCGTTGGGGCTTTGTGATTGCCTGCTGTACCATACGCACAATAGCCTCCAAATTGTGGTGCGTATTTTTCAGGATTTAATTTGAATTCGTTCAAGTGATTTTCAGACGCAAATAACCAGGTAGCTTCATTCCAAACATAACTAAATGAATCTATGCCTTTGATTGCTTTTGAATCCGTAAAAAAGGCAACAGGGTCATAGCCTTTGATTGCTTTTCCATTTGAAATGAAGACAGGCGACTTTTGTGCATTGGAATCATTAACATATTGCAAAAGCACAATGATGATTAGGATTGTTTTTTTCATTTTATCTCGTTATTTTTTTGTGTCTAATATTTTGGGCCAATTAGCGTCCGCTTTCATTTTAAGGCTGACCTCATCCTTATTCCATTTTGTAAGTGTGTTATTGGTCCAAGAATGATAAAAAAGGTAAAGCTTGCCATCTTTCACTTTAAATGTCTCAGGATCTATTTCAACTTTCTCACCCGTTGAACCCATTGCATAAGCACACCATCCTCCATATTGTGGTAAATACATCTGTGGATTAGATTTGAATAGGTCTTTATTTTTTATGCTTGAAAAATAATAGAGCACTCCTTGGTGCATGACAGCAAAGTCTTTATTTCCTTTTGTGGCTTTATTGGTTAAAAAATAAGCCACAGGGTCGTATCCGTCAATTGCTAAACCGCTTTTTGAAATATTGTAATGTTTTTTATTGACATCTGCTTGGCTAAATGCGGATAGCTGATTTAAGCAAATCATTAGGGTTACAAGTACGGATAATCTTAATGTATACATGATGATGGTTGGTTTGTATCATAGGATACGATGCTTTTAAGGATTCCTTACAAGCCAAAACATTTATTTTTGAATTAAACCTTTTTTATATGCAGCTGTCTAATAGTAAACTTTCAATATGAGCGCTTCCTTTAAATGGTTTGTATGGCCAATTGTTTTGGCACTTAGTTGCTCCAAAAAATCGGATACAACTCAACCTATTTCTCCAGATGCCATGTATTTCCCCTCAATAACCAGTGGAAGTTGGGAAACCAAAACCATAGCCAGTTTAGGTTGGAACCAGTCTGCTGTACAACCTTTGAAGGATTATTTGGTACAAAACAACAGTAAGTCGTTCATGATTTTAGTGAACGGCAGAATAGTAATGGAAGAATACTTTAATGGTCATACAGCATCCACAACATGGCCATGGAATAGTGCGGGTAAAACCTTGACCACTGCTATTACTGGTATTGCACAACAAGAAGGTTTGTTAAATATAAATACCAAAGTATCAGATTATTTAGGCAATGGATGGACAACCGCCCCTTTGGCTAAAGAGCACTTGATTACGTCAAGACACTTGTTAACGATGACTTCTGGCTTGAGCGATGCCAATAATTTTGTGACGCCAGCAAACTTATCCTATCTGGCAGATGCAGGGAGTAGATGGTCGTATCATAATGTATTTCAAAAACTAATGGACGTTGTTTCAAAAGTCAGTAACCAAACGTTCGATGCATACTTTACAACAAAGCTGAAAAGCACCATTGGTATGGATGGATTTTGGAACAATGGCTTGATATTTAAGATTTACCATAGTAATACCAGAAGCATGGCAAGATTTGGTCTCTTGGCTTTAAATAAAGGCAAGTGGAGCAATACTCAAATTGTCAATGAAACGTTTTTTAATGAAAGCATTTCGAGTTCTCAAAATATCAATCCATCTTATGGTTATTTATGGTGGTTAAACGGCAAAGCCAGCTATATGGTGCCTGGTGGTCAATTAAATTTTTTGGGTAGTCTAGTACCCAATGCACCTGCTGATATGTACGCTGCCATGGGGGCTGAAGACCAACGGATTTATGTGATTCCTAGTAAAAACATGGTGGTGATACGAATGGGAGACGCGTCTGATCCTACTAACCCAAGCTTTGCAGTGTCTGGTTTTGACAATGCATTATGGCAGCGGATTAACGCTTTGATCAATTAATACAAATTATTTCAGAGAGTTTGCATAATTTAACTCAATGAATTTGACCACACTGCGCCAACGAGAAGGGCTGGAACAATTTAAAAAATTAGTTGAAACCTATCAACAATTGCAACGTCTTTGCGATGCTATTTCAGAAAAAAAACTTGATGAAACGGTTATTCAAAAAATTAATGTAGAATTAGATGCATTAAATGCCATTGAAACAGTAGACGATGCATTTAGAAAATCAATTAAAAAAGCTGAGGATAAAATTTTAAAAATCCTTGAAAAAGATCTAAAAATTGTCCCCATTAACTACTACAAAACATTGTGGATGATTTTAGGTATGTCTGCATTTGGAATGCCCTTTGGGGTTCTTTATGGTGTGATCATTGGAAATATGGGCATGATTGGATTGGGACTTCCTTTTGGCATGGCCATCGGTGTTTTCCTTGGCATGAATCTAGATAAGAAAGCTTTGGCACAAGGGAAACAACTGGCTTTTGAAAGAAAAATGTAATCGTTTACCCTTTTTGTTTTACGCATATCGTAAAACGTTTTCCCGATTGCTACTTATTCATGTAAGCTGCTTCCTCACTTTTGCACGCAAATTTAAAAGCGTTATTAGTGAAGCAAGTATTAACAGGATTATTCGTTTTATGTACACTTGGCCTTGCGGCCCAATTACCATCAGATAGTTTAAAATCAGTTGAATTAGACCCAGTTACCATAATTGGTGCAAGGGCGCATTTAATTCTAGGTTCGGGTCAATATATTGGCGGTAAAAAGTTGGCGATGCTCAATCAACCCAATGTCAACCATGTATTAAGGACCATTCCAGGGGTGAATATACGAGATGAAGAAGGATTTGGCTTAAGGCCAAATATTGGATTAAGGGGTACCCCGGTGAATAGAAGTGCAAAAATTACCATGATGGAAGATGGGGTGCTGATTGCTCCCGCTCCTTATTCAGATCCAGCTGCCTATTATTTCCCAACTTTTTTAAGGATGCAAGGGGTTGAAGTGTTAAAAGGTAGTAGTCAAATTAAATATGGGCCTTATACAGTGGGCGGCGCGATTAATTTTTTGTCAACAGCCATACCAAGCTCATTTAAAGCATTTGCACAATTGTCGGGTGGCAGTTTCGGTACCAATCATCAACGAATTTGGATTGGTGATAGCCAAAAAAATCTGGATTATGTATTTGAAGTAAATCGGTTAGCCAGCGATGGATTTAAACAGTTAGACAATGGCGGTAATACGGGCTTTAATAGAAGAGACTTAATGGGTAAATTAAGATGGCATACAGATGCAGGGGCTAAAATTCAACAATCGCTCACGTTAAAGTTGATTAGTTTTTCTGAAAAAGGCGATGAAACATATTTGGGGTTAACCTTTGATGATTTTAACACAAATCCACTTAGGCGATATGCGGCTTCTCAAAAAGATTTGTTAGACATGACACACAATCATGTGTCATTAACGCACGCCATTGCACCAACTAAAGATATTACGGTGCAAACTACAGCCTATTATGCCACAACATATAGAGATTGGGGGAGAGTCAACTCAGTCGGTGGCCAGTCTATCAATGCGATTTTAGCCAATCCAACCTTGCATCAATTGCCCTATCAAATTATGACAGGTCAATCCAATGGCAATATCGACTTTCAAAATGCAGCCAGACATTTTTTATCGAAAGGTGTACAGTCGAATGCAACATTGCAATTTAACAATGGGGATACTGAACATAAAATTCAAATTGGCATCAGAGTACATGCGGATCAAGCCGACAGACTTGCTACCCGATCTACTTATACTATGACAAATGGAACCATGATTCAAACAATGGCAGGC
>JAIXYL010000129.1 GCA_027490265.1 Sediminibacterium sp. | reverse complement strand
GCCGATATTTTCAATAATATCAAATAAACGTCTTGTATTTGCACTTTTTAGATAAAGCAGAATGTTTAACTTGATATACTGATTCTATTTTATGAAAAAATATTTGCTCTATTGTATTTTAACAGCTTGTAGTAGTTCACTAACGGCACAACAACTGACATCACAAGAAGTACAACTGGTCAAACAAGTTGAGGCCAATTATGCCGAAATGGTCAATTTGTTGAAAGAATCCGTCAATATCAACAGTGGTACATTTAATCAAGCTGGTGTAAAAGCCGTGGGCGATTTATATGCCAAAGCCCTTGAAAAATTGGGTTTTACCATTGAATGGATTCAGATGCCGGCGTCTATGAAACGAGCAGGGCACTTGGTTGCCACACGCAAAGGCAAGAAAGGAAAAAAGATCTTATTGTTAGGGCATTTAGATACCGTGTTTGAGCCCGATATGCCCAGCAATCCATTTACCATACTTAACGACAGCACGATTACCGGACAAGGCATCAATGATATGAAGGGTGGGGATGTCATCATGATTGCAGCGGTAAAAGCCATGCATGAATTGAATCTATTGCAAGATGCCACCATCACCATTTATATGACAGGCGATGAAGAAAATGCAGGAGAGCCAAGAAGCATTAGCCGTGCAGATTTTATTGAAAGGGCCAAACAACACGATATTGTTTTAGCTTTTGAAGGCGCATCAGGCTTGAATTCGGTAGCAACTGCTAGAAGAGGGTCAAGTGGCTGGGAGCTAATTGTAGAAGGCAAACAAGCGCATTCATCAGGCGTTTTTACTGGTGCAGGCAATGGCGCGATTTATGAAGCCGCCAGAATTGTCAACAGCTTTAGAGAGACTTTGAGTAAGGAACCTTATTTGAGTTTTAATCCGGGTATTTTTATAGGGGGATCAGAAGTAACGGCCAATTTTGACCAACAGCGCGGAGAAGCCTCTGGTAAAACCAATATCATTTCACCAAAAACCTATGTGAACGGAGACCTTAGATTTTTAACTGAGGCACAAAAAATGCAAGCAAGAAACACCATGCAAAAAATTGTAAGCGCGCATTTGCCGGGCACCAAAGCCAGCATTACATTTCAAGATGGCATCCCCTCAATGGCACCAACCAAAGGCAATGAAGCATTGGCAGAGCTATTAAGCAAAACCAGTGAAGACATGGGGTTAGGTAAAGTAGTACCAGGCAATCCTGGAAGTAGAGGCGCAGGGGATATTTCGTATGTAGCTGCTTATGCCGATTGTTTAGATGGATTGGGTGCAGCTGGTAAAGGTGCGCATGCACCGGGTGAAACATTGAACAGCAAACTGTTTCCAATATTGATGAAAAGAGCCACCGTATTCATTTACAGACTCACGCAAATGACCCACTAAAAGGTTTCGAGTAAGTTTACAAAAATACCACTACTGCCATTCCGCCCCATACCATAATCAATGGCAATATTGGTATTGGTTTTCTTACTCAATTTGATTCGCAAACCAAACCCATAGCCTGTTGCAAATTCATCTGCAATTTTTTGTCTGATGGACTCATTAGTAGCGGTTGTTAAATTTAAAAACGCTACACCACCAAACAAGCCATTTTTAGAAATAGGGAAGCGGTATTCGGTTTCACCATACCACATATTTTCACCTCTGATTCTGCCTTGAATATAGCCACGTCCTGTTCTATTGTACATATCCCATGAAATGGCAGGCATTTCTAAGTAAGGTTGTTTGCCGCTCAATAAGAATCGGCCCATGGTCCAAAAGCCAATGATATGGGGCCTGATCAAGTTTTTTGAAGGATTCCAAAAAGTCTTGTACTCGTAATACAACGTGTTATGAGATCTTGTACTGCCAAAGATTTCATTGTTGATTCTAAACGTGATTTTGGCATATTGGCCCTTTCGGGTATTGTTCACATTGTCCCTGGTATCAAACAAGAGATTCAAACTCAAACCTACTGATGCATATTGGTCTTGTCGAATATTATTCAATGTTGAATAATTGTAGTGTGCAGTTAAATATCGATTGGCGGCAGACGTATCTAATAATTCATCTACAATACTGTAATGCCGATCAATGTTTACACCGATGCCCGCATACAATGGGCCCTTCAATTTTTTATACAGGGTTTGATAAAACCTGACATAATTAAATTTCATTGGCTCTTCTTTTGGAGCCAAAACCAGCTTATCGCTAAAATTAATGCCCAAACCATATGTGGGTTGTGAGAAGATGAGCCAGCGCCAATCCCCCTGTAAAATCCACTCATCATTCTTTAAATAAATCATGTTCCGCGCGTAAAAATTGAACTGATTTTTGGTGGTGATGGTGGCGTTGGCGAGTATATTGGATAAATGCGTTTTATTAGACTTACCTGCTAAAAAATTAGCACTAACCCCAGCACCAATCACAAAACCCAACGCAGGATTGTATCCAGGAATCGGTAAAATGCTGGTATAGAGTTTACCAGGGACCAAAGAATCGGTGTCGTTTTTTTGCTTTTTTTTCTTGGAACCAAAGAGCACTTCAACAATGTCTTTTTCTGGAATATTGGTGCTTTGTGCAAAAGATTGATTGAATGGACAGAGCACCAATACGTACAACCACAAAGGCAATAATTGTTTCAATAAAAGAAGCTTAAGGATCAAAATTACTATATTGAACCTACAATTAAGCCATGTTTATGCAAAAGCGTTATTTAAAAATTGTATTAGGTCTGATGCTATGCTATAGCAATCTTTTACCAGCACAGATTCTGCCATTAAGAGAGCAAGCCAAAATCATCGATGAGATTGTTGACGACAGGCTCAACAACTTATTGCCACAATTGATGGAGCGCACGGGTATTGATATGTGGGTGATGATTACGAGAGAATACAACGAAGATCCGATTGTAAAAACCATGCTGCCAGCTACTTGGATTAGTGCCAGAAGAACCACGATGCTGGTATTTTATTATAACCCACAAACCAAGGAATTTACCAAATCAGCAGTGGCAAGGTATAATGTAGGCAGTTCCATCAAAGCAGCTTGGGATATGACCAAATATCCAGACCAATGGGATGCATTGATGGCATTAGTGCTTCAACACCAACCTAAAAAAATAGGCATCAATACTTCAAAGAGTTTTGGGCATGCGGATGGATTAGACCACACCGAATACACCCAATTCATGCAAAAACTACCAGCAGCTTATCAATCACGCGTAGTGTCTTCAGAACCATTAGCAGTGGCATGGCTTGAAACCAGAACAGCCAGAGAAATGCAATTTTATCCGCAGGTGATACAAATCAGCAAAGCCATTATAGCTGAGGGTTTCAGCAGTAAAGTGATTACGCCAGGCATTACCACTTCAGAGGATTTGGTTTGGTGGTACCGTCAAAAAATAAACAGCTTGGGATTGAGTACATGGTTTCATCCTTCAGTAGAAATTCAACGCAATGATCAAGTTGAATTTGATCATTTAAAAGCCTTTAGCAACAAAGGCTATGATCCAAAAAATATTATTCAACCAGGCGATCTATTGCATGTAGATTTTGGTATCACGTATTTAAGATTGAATTCAGATATTCAAGAACATGCGTATGTGCTAAAGCCCGAAGAAACCGATGCGCCAGCGTATTTGAAAAAAGCCCTAATGATTGGCAACCAATTACAAGATATTTTGACCAATCAGTTTGCACGCAATAAATCTGGTAATCAAATTTTAGCAGATGCTTTGGCGCAAGCCAAAAAAGAGCAAATCAATGCCACGATTTATACCCATCCCATTGGTGCGCATGGCCATGCTGCCGGACCTACCATTGGTATGTGGGATCAACAGAATGGCGTGCCAGGTAGTGGAGACTACCCGATGTATTACAAGACCGCTTATTCCATTGAATTAAATGCGGCTGTAGAAATTAAAGAATGGAAAAAATCAATCCGCATCATGTTAGAACAAGATGGTTATTTTGATGAAACAGGCTTTAAATATATTAGCGGCAGACAAACCAAGTTTCATTTAGTAGGCAATCCTAGCTGGCAGTAGCATTATTTGATTGGGTCAATGGCACTGTTGCACTGATTACAAATGCAGGAATGCTGCAAATGATGATCCAAATAAAGAATTCATAATAGCCCATATAATCGCTTAAATAGCCACTGAACATCGTGGGTACTACGTAAGCCAAATGCATCATGCCTACTGCAAAACTAAAATTGGCTAAGGGATATCTGCCAGGCGTTAGTTCTTGCAACGTAAAATAAACAATGGCCAACAATCCAAATCCATAACAGAATTGTTGAAATGCTACCATGATGATAATGGGCAAATCATCCACTGGTTGGGAAATGGCTAAATATGCATAAATGAGTAAGGGAACATGCATAATGGCACATAAGGTCAGAAGGGTTTTTCTGGTAAATGTTTTAGATGCTACATAATAACCAGAAACCACACTACCCGCAACAAACGCAATCAAACCAATGACACCAAAAATAAAACTGGTGTCATCTTTATCTATACCAAGTCCACCTTCTACTCTGGTGGCTTTAAAAAACAATGGCGCAATGGTTACTACTTGTGCTTCAGCCAATCGGTATAAAAAAAAGAATCCAAATCCCGCTATGAGATTTTTTCTTTTTAGAAACTGTACTATCACATCTTTATAAATCACTATTGCTTCAGGGGCAGATTCAACTTCGTGCACTGCATTGCCACCTGAAGGCAAATAGTTGGCACTGATTACCCCCATGACAATCATGATGATGGCATATATAATCATGACCACCATCCAAGCAATTTTTAATCCATAAGCTTCTTCAATTTGAAAAGCCAACATAATCAAACCCGGACCAAATAAGGCTTTGGCTAAATTTTGAAACAGGGTTTTCCAACCCAAAAATCGTTGTTGTAGGGTTGTATCTAATTCATGAATATAAATGCCATCTGCTGCAGCGTCTTGTGTAGAAGCAGCTACGCCAATGGCTAAAAATAACCCAATAGACAAACCAAAAAAGCGATCAGAAATTAAACTCACGGCAACCAATGCAAACAATACACCTAAGAAAAACTGAGAGACATACACAAAGTATTTCTTGGTTTTGAACATCTCCAAAAAAGGCGTCCATAAAAATTTGAATGCCCATGGCAGCATGATTAAACCCGTCCAAAATGCCACATCTGTATCGGGCAGTTTAAACGAATTGTACATGGCAGCCACCGTTGTAGACATGGCAATAAATGGAATGCCAGTAGCCATCCAGGTGCTGGCAATCCAACCTAATGGAGACCCTTGTTTGGTATTTATTTCAGACACAGTATCGTATTAAAGACAATTAAAAACATGAATATAGGGCATTTTTATCCTACTATAATCCGCCTAAAAGTAGGAATCTTTCTGTGTTTGGTGGCTTGTTCAAATGCATAAGCCATTCCAATGATTGCGCCCTCCTGATAAGCAGAGGCAATAAAAGACAACCCAACAGGCAAACCATGAATATCCCCCATTGGAACGGTAATATGCGGGTAGCCCGCCATGGCAGCAGGCGGACAAAAATAAAAGCCAGGATCCTGATCGCCATTAATCCAATCAATACAATGCGCAGGGCCATAACTGGTGCCTACAATGGCATCTAGTTGATTAGCCTGCATCATGCGATCAATGATGCCTCTAGCAGAAGTAGATTTGGCCAATGCACTGGTATATTCTGGACTTCTTAAATTGCCTTTGCTTACACTCATTTGCAACAATTCCTGTTTAAAATAGGGCATTACTTTATCGGCATTTTTAGTATTGTAGGCGATTAATTCAGTCATGCTCTTCACGCCCTTCTTTACATTGGCCAAATATTTATTCAACCCATCTTTAAATTCATACAACAACACTTGAAATTCTGCCTCACCTAGTGCGCTGGTTTCTTTAATTAATTCAACAGGCACAATCGTTGCACCCAAAGCTTTTAATTGATCAATGGTTTTTTGATAGAGGGCCACTACCTCTTCTTGACGACCATTTAAAAAGGATTGTTCAACCCCAATGCGTTTGCCTTTTAAAGCATCTTTATTTAAAAAGCTGGTATAATCTTTTGCAACCTTGTCTTTACTATTAAGCGTGACTGCATCCGTAGGATCCACGCCCACCATGGCATTGAGTAAGAGGGCAGCGTCTGCCACTGTTCGCGTCATAGGACCAGCCGTGTCTTGCGTGGCAGAGATGGGAATAATGCCAGAACGACTCACCAATCCAACCGTAGGTTTAATGCCTACAATACCACAAAATGAAGCCGGTGCAATCACGGATCCATCGGTTTCAGTGCCCACGGCCACTGCACATAAATTGGCAGATACCGCAGCCGCAGAACCAGAACTAGAGCCGCATGGAGAGCGATTGATGATATATGGATTTCTGGTTTGACCACCCCTACTGCTCCATCCACTGCTAGATCGCGTTGATCTAAAATTGGCCCACTCACTCAGATTGGTTTTGCCCAAAATCAATGCCCCTGCTTTGCGCAATTGCGATACCACAAAAGCATCTTTTGCTGCAATATGATTTTCTAAAGCCAACGACCCAGCTGTTGTATGCATTTGATCTGCTGTATCAATATTGTCTTTAATTAAAATAGGAATGCCATGTAAAGGCCCGCGCAGTTTGCCCGCCTTGCGTTCTTTATCCATTTGTGTAGCCAATGTCATGGCTTCAGGATTCACTTCAATCACAGATTTTAGATCGTGGTAGCCCTGGTCTATTTCGCTGATGCGACGCAAATACAGTTCCGTTAATTTCACAGAAGAAAACGTACCTGCTTTTAAGCCGGCTTGTAATTCGGCCAGTGTAAATTCAGAAAACTCAAAATCATCTCTACCGGAAGCCATGGCAGCACTGTCGGCCGCATTGGGTTTGGCTGATTTGTTGTCACCGTTACTACAACCAGTTAATGCAGAGGTAGCAGCACCCCCTACGGTTACCGCAGCGGCAGCCGCCAACGATCCTTTGAGTAAAAATTTTCTTCTGTTCATGGTCCCCTATTTGAATCTTGAAAATAATGCAAAAAGGTCAATCCACTTTGTACATTTGCCGCATGTTAAAACCTATTATATGTGTGGGAGCCATTTTAGTAGATGAACTCATACATGCACAACAAGCCATTTTACCTGCCACTACCGTAAATGCCAGTATCACCAAAACCGCTGGGGGTGTGGCGCATAATATTGCCAAACAGTTAAGTTTATTGGATGTACCTGTTCAATTAATCAGTGTGTTTGGTAACGACAGTGATGGTGATTGGCTCAAACAATCATGTGCAGCAGCAGGCGTGCAAATTGATGCAAGTATTACAAAAGAAGGCATATCGGGCAGATATACGGGTGTGATGAATGTTGATGGCTCATTGAATGCGGCTTTCTTATCGCACGCTGCGGTAGAATTAATCACACCAGCGCATTTGGCCCAACACGAAGCATTGTTGTTAACCGCACAATTCATCATGGCAGATGCCAATACCAGTGTAGAAAGTATGGATTGGTTGTTAAATTTTAGCAAAAGAACAAGCATCCCGTTCATTATAGAACCCGTATCGGTGCCACCAGCCAGCAAATTAAAACAGATGGATTTAGAAGGCCTTTATTTGGTTACCCCAAATGAAGACGAGCTGCCTGTGATTTGCAGTGAAAAATCTTTTTTAACGCAATTGCAAGTAGAAGAATTATTAAAGAAGGGCGTCCAAAATATTTGGTTGCACAACGGCAAACAAGGATCGGCATTTTACAATACTAATAAAGCCATGACCTTACATGCACCAGATATTGAAGTAGTGGATTGCACAGGCGCAGGAGATGGATCTTTGTCTGGATTTTTATTGGGCAAAACCCTTGGCAAATCAGATGAAGACTGCATTAAATTAGCACATACATTGTCAGCAGAAATTTTGCAAGTGAATGGGGCCATCATCACGCATTTATCGCAAGCGGCTTTGTTGGACAGAGTAGCTACTTATTACCCAGATTAATCAATATATCAAATGACATTTAACGCCCTCAATATTCATCCAGAAGTAGCCAATGCTATAAAAAATGGCATACCGGTTGT
>JAIXYL010000069.1 GCA_027490265.1 Sediminibacterium sp. | reverse complement strand
TGCTTACAAAGCATTAACAAAGAAAAAATGACAGATACCGCTAAGCCAGCCAACGCAAACCACAAGGATCTAGCTAAGTAAACAGGATCTTTCAGTTTAACTTGAATGATCCAATCCCCAATGGGCAAATACTGCTCATCTACAATACCTTTTGTAAAATCGGTTCTTTGCTCACTAAACAAGGGAATGTACTTTTTCCCTCCCTGTTGTTTTTTAACCTGATACCAAAACGCATCGCTGGTGCCGTCATTCTTTAACCCAAGCAAATGAATGAATTTGTCTTTTTTAATAACAACCGCTGAAAAACCCCAAAGTGTATCGTGCTGTACAATCGGGTATCTCCCAACAAACCCAACACCACCTTGTCTTAACGTAAAGGGCCCTTCAAAATGTAATCCACTTAAACTTGAAGACAACATAATTTCTCTTACATGTTCATTATCCAACTTTAAGTTATACCCAATCGTTTGCTCATTCCCTTTCAAAGGAAAGGTTTTCACAATCACCATGTCTTGAACCAATTGAATCGCATCAATATATTCATTATGCTTTAATAGTTCTTTTGCTACTTCGTCAAAATGATTGTTGAGCAAGTCGTGCTCAATTAAAAGAGCGAGTATGCTGGTTGCATTATTGCTCTGACTTAAAGCAGCTTCAATTCTTTTTTTCAAATGTGCAGACTCGTGTTGCACCATTTGAAGCTCTCTGTTTTTTTCAGTAAAGTAAATATTGATAGCCATCAATTGGGTAAATGTAAAAAGGATTACAAATACCACTAAAGGCCCAAACTTACTATGTTTTAAATACTGATACATTCAATTATAATACAAAGCAATCCTTCAAATGGTACAACAACAAAGTGATTAAACAACAACTTAATACCCAAGACCCCAATCCCTGCCTTTTAAAACAGCAGGTACCCCTTCAGCAATCCACTTCGCAGGCTTATCGCCTTTTAATAAATAATCAAAGAATTGCTGTTCTCTAATTTGGATATCTTTTCTATTACGGCGCTCTACTAAGTTATGGTCTTCATTATTATAATTCAACATCCATACTGGTTTACCCAATCTTCTTAATGCCGTAAACATTTCAATACCCTGGTACCAAGGCACTGCACCATCTGCATCATTGTGCATGATTACCACAGGCGTTTTAACTTTGGGAAAATGAAACAACGGTGAATTTTCAATGTATAAATTGGGCTTTTCCCAAAGTGTTGCGCCAATTCGGCTTTGGGTTTTTTCGTACTGGAACTGTCTGTTCAAGCCACTCCCCCATCTAATACCACCATATGCGCTGGTCATATTGGCAACAGGTGCACCAGCCCATGCTGCTGCATACAAATTGGTTCTTGTAATCAAATGTGCAATTTGGTAGCCGCCCCAGCTTTGTCCTTGTAATCCAAGCTTTGTACTATCCACATAGCCTTTTGCTACAACAGCGCGGGTACCACTCACAATATAGTCATATGCACCTTGGCCTGGATACCCAGTTTTATACCAGATATCTGGCACAAAAACTATGTACCCCCTGCTCACAAAAAATGGAATATTTAACCTTGAAGGTGTTGGTGCAGGCGCATTGTAACCATATAAACCATCACTGCTTCTTTCATAGAAATAGGCAATCATGGGATATTTTTTGGAAGGATCAAAATCTTCGGGCTTATAAATGATCCCCTCAGCTATTTTACCAGTATAGGCTTTCCAGGTGAATAACTCGGCTGTACCCCAATTGTATTGTGCTTGTTGCGGGTTTGGCTGATGAAGTACAACTGCTGCTTGAACATCTTGCATGATGGATTTGGCATTCCAATCAATCACACTAATATTAGCAGAACGCTCAAAAGTTTCAGTACCAAAACTTAATACAGGGGCATCTTTTGCTTTAACAACAGCGCTCATTCTAGTGGGCAATGTGGCAGAAGTTGCATTTAATTCAAAAGCAGTACCCATTACATGCGATTTTAAACCGCTCCCTTTATTTTTGTTGTTAAACACAGTCAACAACAATGTTTGGTCTGGTTTTATAAAACGTTCTTCTCTGTTCAAATTAATATTTCTCAAAGTGAGCTGATATTTTCTACCTAAGCCACCCGTGATATTTACTGAAGGTTTTTTTCCAGCAGGATCTAATTGCCAAATATCAAATTGATCATACACTAAAATCGCTTCATCGTTTTCTAACCATCCAGCAATACCATAAGGATTAGGATCATCAGGTACATCGTTTTCAACATCAAATAAGGGCTGTTTGATATCGGCACCTAATGCAGTCATTTTCTTTGTTGCATGATGGTACACATTGTATTTTCTTTTTACATCGTCATAAACAACTAAGTATTGACCAGTAGTAGAAGGATACGTATTGCCTTTAATGTCTTTTACAATCAACTGTTTGGAGCCTGTAATTGGATCAATTGCATAAATATCAGCAAATGAACTGCCCAACCATTGTGAAGCCACTCGTTTACCCTCATCTGCAATGCCATAAAAAACCGCACCATCACCTTCATTCGTTGACTGTATTACTCGGAATGCTGGTGTACCAATTTGCACCATGGCGCCTTTGTCAAAATCAAACCGAGCCATAAAAGCTTTATTCAAGTCTTGTTGTAGGTTTCTTAATTGCAGTGGTTGCAAATAATCATCCTTATAATGCCATACATCCACACTTACCCTTTCAAAATCTGGGGTTAACGTATCTTTCACGGGCAAGATTGGGGCTGTTCCAAAAAACAACCGATTCCCTGATTTGCTAAAGCTAATGGCTTGCGCATTTTCACTAATGGTATACTGATTGGGCATGCCAGATGTGTTTCGTTGAACCAATAACACCGCGCTGTCTGCCCCATCTTTATGATAATATAATTTATAAAATTTTTGAAGTGATTTTGCGCTGCTGTCTCTTTCTGCAATAAACGCCAATTGCTTACCGGATTCATCTAGTCTATAGCCTTTAGCATCATTAAACCCTGCAAAAACTGTGGTGGATTTTTTTTGAAGCAAATCAACTTTTAACACAGTAGGTTTTACTTTCACATCACCTGTTTTCTTGGTGGTTTCTACCAATAAAATATTGCCTTTTTTATTAAAAAAGTATTCGCTAACCAATTTATAAACAACCGTATCCTGATTGGTCAAATTCAAAACCACTAAGTCGGTTCCCTCTTCTATTGGCTCAGTTGGTGTTCTATTAGCTGGGGGATTAACGGGCGCTGCTGTTTTAACAGTACTATCAGTTTGAGCTGGTCTGGCTGCTGGGGCTGCAGGTTTCTTCTCTAAATGATAGGCTAAAAACAAGGCATTCTCATCCGCAATTTTGAATGATTTAATTTGAGAAACTTTTGAGATGGCACCCGATTGTAAATTCACAATAGCCAAAGAATCTTTGGGCATTTCTTCAGGACGTTTTTTCTTGATTTTAGCATCTCGGGTATCCTTAAAAAAAGGTTTGATTCTACAAATTAAAAATTGACTATTGTCTGTGATATTAGCATTGTACCCTCTGTCAATTGCGGCCACCAATGAACCATCTTTTCGTTTGATGTATAATTGTCCATCCCCTTCTTGAGGCTGAACCGTAAAAGCAATATATTGACCATTATCACTGATCAAACGTTCAGCAATATTTTGCCAACCGTCATACACAGAATGATCAAGGGGCTTTTTTTGACCATAGCTACTCACACCGAGTAGAAGCAAAACAAAGAATGCAGTTAATCTCATGTTGATGTAAATTTTGGATTTTCCGAAGATAATTAAACAATAGGCAAATCAGGTTGTTGAACAGATGTATTTGATAAATGGATGAATCATGAAGTATTGTTTGTTTTTGTTTAGTTTATGGATGGGTATGTTTCAAGTTTCGGCGCAAAACACGGGCGTTTATTCTGGGGTGGTAATTGACAAACAACTGCAAAAACCCATAAGAGGGGCAGTTGTTCAATTGGTACAACTTAATCGAACTGTACTCACAGATTCTAGTGGAACATTTAGTTTCAGGGATATTAAATCTGGCTACTATACATTCACTTTCAATGCATTAGGCTATTTATCTCAATCTAAATTTAATGTAACGATTGCCAGTGGTAATGAAAATACAATGGTGATTGAATTAGAAACCAGTGTAAATGAACTAACAGCAGTAACCGTCAATAGCACTAATAGAAATCGGTCTGCCAAAGCCGCTACCCTTGAAACTCCATTAAGTGTTCAGCGTTTAACAAGTGAAGAAATTAAAGCCAATCCTGGGGGCAACTTTGACATCTCCAGAGTGATTCAAGCTTTGCCGGGCGTAGGTGGTACATCAAGTACGGCTGGATTTAGAAATGATATCATTATTCGAGGCGGCGCTCCCAATGAAAATGTGTTCTATTTAGATGGCATAGAAATCCCCGTCATCAATCACTTTGCCACACAGGGCAGTGCGGGTGGACCCACTGGTATTTTGAATGTCAGCTTTATTGAAGACGTTAAACTCTCCTCCTCGGCATTTGATGCCAGATTTGACAATGCGTTATCGTCCGTTTTTGAATTCAAACAAAAAAGGGGCAATAACAATCGGGTACAAGGCAATATTCGTTTAAGTGGAACGGAACTGGCTACTACTTTTGATGGCCCCATTGGCAAGTCAGGCAAAACCAATTTTTTAGCCTCTGCCAGAAGGAGTTATTTGCAGCTTTTGTTTAAAGCCATTGATTTACCCATTAGGCCTAATTATTGGGATTTTCAATATAAAATCACGCATCAATTGAGCAAAAAAACAACCCTTACTTTATTAGGGGTGGGTGCTATTGATGAATTTAATTTTGCGGCACCTCGTGAGTCAACACCAGAGAAATTGTATGTGCTCAACAGCAACCCCTCCATTGAACAATGGAATTATACCATTGGTGCATCCATCAAACATCAAATCAACAATGGCTATTGGAATTTGGCCATCAGTAGAAACGCCTTCAATAACCAATTGTCAAAATTTGAAAACAATCTCGGTCCTATTAGAGGCAACCAAACATTGGATGTTAATTCAACAGAAACAGAAAACAAATTGCGTTTTGACGTGAACCAAACTATCAATGGTTATAAGTTAAGCTATGGGGTAATGGCGCAATTGGTTTCATTTAGCAATCGCACCAATCAATTAATCAGCAATGCTGTTGTAGACAATAATAATAACATAATTCAACCAGCAGTCATCAATCAATTCAACAGTCAAATTCAATTTGCGAGAATGGGCGCATTTATGCAGGTTGGCAAAAGATACATGGATAACAAACTGGGCATCAGTGCTGGTTTACGTTTTGATCAAAACACTTTTACCACAACGGGGATGAATCCGTTAAAAACCTTGTCCCCAAGGATTTCAGCCAGTTATCAGATTTCAGACAAAGTCAACTTTAATGCATCCATTGGCACGTATTTTAAAATGCTGCCTTATACAGCGTTGGGCTTTAGAAACAACAACAACGAATTGGTGAACAAGAACACCGATTATACCCAAAGCACCCATTATGTAGCAGGCTTTGAATACTTGCCATCAACTTCTACCCGATTTACATTTGAAGGATTTTATAAACAATACAACCAAGTGCCAATCAGCATCAGAAATGGCATAAGCTTGTCTAATCAAGGGGCTGATTTTAATGTATTGGGGAATGAAGCGGTTAGCACGACTGGTAGAGGAAAAGCCTATGGATTTGAATTTTTTGCGCAACAAAAATTAACCAATCGGTTTTATGGGGTATTCAGTTATACCTGGTTTGTGAGCAAATACACCAATGCCAATAATACATTCACGGCTAGTTCATGGGACAATCGTCATTTGTTGAGTGCGGTCCTTGGCTACAAATTGAAACGTAATTGGGAAATTGGTTTGAAATTTAGATATCAAGGTGGTGTACCATTTACGCCATATGATTTGGCAGCAAGCCGTTTAAATTATCTGACTTTAGGCACAGGTGTGTTGGATTATAATAATATCAATGCACAACGTTTAAATGCCTTTAACAGCAGCGATATTAGGATAGACAAGAAATGGTATTACAAACGATTCACTTTAGATTTATTCTTAGACATCACCAATTGGTATTTAGCCAAAAGTCCTGCACAAGCTTCATATACATTTCAAAGAAATGCAGACAATAGCGGATTTTTAACAACAGATGGACAACCCATACGCAGCAATGGCAGTAACGCTATTCCATTCTTGTTAAGTAATAATGATGCCAATGTGACCCCAACATTTGGGTTTATTGTTGAGTTTTAATTTTAGATTTAACCAACACGCGAATCATTTGTATCAAAACGGATAAAACAATTAAAGCCACCCCGTAATAAAAACTGGTTGACAAATATTTGTTTTCATTAAAGAAAAGAAATGCCATGATAATGGCATAAACCGGCTCTAAATTCAAACTCAAATTCTGCGTAAATGCAGATACTTTTTTAAGGGCCGTCAACATCAATTGCATGGCCACAATAGTACAAAGCCAACTCAACACCAATAACCAACCGATATCTGTAAGCGTCGGTTGCATTTGCATGGCGGGAAAATAATAAGTATAAGCGGGCAATAGCAATGTCAGCAGTACCAATCCCCCAGTCAATTCATATTGCATCATCACCATGGGCGGCGCTTTGTCTACTACTTGTTTATTTAAAATTGAGAAAAGCGCAGCTAAAAATGCCGACAAAATTCCAATCAGAATACCGGTTTGGTATCGCTCATCAAAATGAAAAATCAAATAAATACCTGCCGAACTTAAAAGACCTAAACCAAGTTCTGCCCATTGAATAGATGTCTTGACCAATAAGGGTTCAAGCAGTGCAGTAAACAATCCAGTTGCAGAAAAGCAAACCAATGCAATGGATACATTAGAGAGCTTGATACTGCCGTAAAACGCTACCCAATGCAGCGCGATTAATCCCCCAATTAACAAAAATCGAATGGCCAATTGGCGCGGCAATTGTATGGACTGCCGTTTGATGGCAAAATAAATCGTTAAACTCACTACCGTGATCATGATGCGATACCAGACCAAACTCATTTCATTTAAATGAATGAGTACGCCCAGTATACCGGTAAACCCCGCTAGGAAAACGGAAATATGTAATTGAATGAGGGCTTTTTTCAAAATGAAAACTTAATGCGCTTTTACGCGCTTTCGATAATTTTTGAACATGCTTTGCCATTGTATACTGATAACGCCCAATACCCCTTCTTTAATGATGCCTTTGTTCATTTTGCTCACACCAACCTTTCGATCTTTGAATATGATGGGGACTTCTTTGATTTTGAAACCTAATTTCCAGGCTGCAAATTTCATTTCAATTTGAAAAGCATATCCTACAAATGCAATCATATCAAAATTAATGGCTTCCAATACTTCTCTGGTATAACAAACAAAGCCAGCCGTTGGATCTTGAATTGGCATCCAAGTCAGCAGTTTTGTATACAATGCGCCACCTCTGGAATACAGTTGTCGGATTAGTGGCCAGTTTTCAGTTTGCCCTCCAGTAACATATCTACTGCCAATGGCTACCTGAGCGCCATCTTGAGAACAAGCTTGATACAATCTCTCTAAATCATGTGGATCATGCGAAAAATCTGCATCCATTTCAAAAATGTATTGGTACTGTTTGGCCAAACACCATTTAAACCCATGGATATACGCTGTACCTAAACCAAGTTTACCTTTTCTTTCTTCTAGATACAGTTCATGGGGATGATCATGCATCATCGCTTTAACAATATCAGCCGTTCCATCAGGTGATCCATCATCAATCACGAGAATATGATAACCCAATTGCAAAGAAAACACTGCATGAATAATCGCTGCAATATTATCTTTTTCATTATAGGTTGGTATGATAACAATTTTATCCAATACTTATTTCTTCAAAAGTGTTCTGTTCAAGATTTCTGTTAATTTTTGCTTTGTGTTCATAGCGAAGTCGCCCTTCATCATCCAGTCGTAATATTGTGGCTCTTCTTTTAACACTTGTGTAACGGGCTTCCCTTTGTGTTTACCAAAGTTGAAAATTTCAATGCCATTTTCTTTGACAAATCTTCTGGCAAAGTCTACAATATCATCCTCCCCTGTAAATTTAACAATGCTCTCTACTGTGTTGCCTATTTGCGGATAACGATCAATTTGAGCTTCTAATACTTCCCAAGTAGCCGTGGCATCTACTTCTGCACTGTGTGCCCCATCTAACACTTTGTTGCAATAAAATTTGTACGCAGCGCCTAATGTACGCTGCTCCATCATATGAAATACTTTTTGTACGTCCACCAATTTTCTGCCATCCACCGAAAAAGCTACCCCTGCTCTCAGAAATTCTTCAATCAACATGGGTACATCAAAGCGATTGCTATTGTATCCTCCCAAATCACAGTTGTCTAAAAATTGCTTGAGTTCATTGGCTACTTGTTTAAAACTTGGGGCATCCTTGACCATATCATCCGTAATGCCATGCACATCTGAAGCACCTGAAGGAATGGGCATTAATGGATTAATTAATTTTCGTTTTACTTGACGGGTATCATCTGGTAAAACTTTAACAATCGCGATTTCTACGATTCTATCATTACTAATGTTTACCCCAGTCGTTTCTAAATCTACAAATGCAATGGGTCTATTTAAATTTAATTTCATTGTTATCCTTCAGAATTATTTTGGATGATGGCTTCTGCCAACGAATTTATGTTTAATCCATCATAATTACCACTACTCATGAATAGAATATTTATACCTTCAGATGGTATTGCCAATACCCATTTTTCTAAATCGGATGGTTCATTGATAACGATTAAGCCCGCTTTATCAAAGCCTTCAATCACTTTATTGGCAGGTAAATCAGGCAGCTTCTTTAATGCCAATGCATGTTTGGCATAAAACACAACCCCTTCATCAACCGCATCTAACGCACCCTTGTATTCCTGCATAAAGTCGGCATTTAAACTGCTGTATGTATGTAATTCTAAAATCGCGTACAATTTCCGATTGGGAAATTGATGTTTCACTGCTTGTACAGTTGCTTTCACTTTGCTGGGTGCATGTGCAAAATCTCTGTAAATATTCATTTGATGATTAGATGCTAATAATTCCAATCGTTTAGAAGCTCCTGTAAAATTAGCCATCGCCAATAAAAATTGTTCAGCTGAAATACCGAGTGCGGCACAAGCATAATAGGCGGCTTGACAATTCATTAAATTATGATCCCCAAACACACTAAGTTCACCAACAACACCAGCTAATTCAACGGTTGTGATACCATGGTTGATCTGATGTTTGGGCACTTCGTAAGGTTGATATTGAATATCCGTTCTTTTATGCTGGTTAACTAAAGCAGATAATTCAGGATCTGCTGCATTATAAATCAGCATGCCACCTTTTTCAATGCGATTCATGAAAATGACAAACTGTTCTAAATAAAAATCAAACGTTGGAAAAACATTGATATGATCCCATGCGATTCCAGTAAGTATGGCAATATGCGGGTATAAAAAATGAAACTTTGGTTGTTTTTCAATCGCGCTTGCTGGGTATTCATCTCCTTCACAAACGATAATTGGCGCATCTGTTATTTGAACAGATTGCTCAAATCCAGTCAATTTAGCCCCAACCAAATAATCAAAAGCTTGCTCCTGCTGATTCAATACATGCATAATCATGCTCGTTGTGGTGGTTTTACCATGACTTCCTCCAACCACTACCCGCTTTTTTTGCAACGATTCTTGATAAATATAGCCTGGGAAAGAGTAGATTTTTAGCCCTAAAGCTTTGGCTTTCAATAACTCAGGATTGTCAGCTCTGGCATGCATCCCCAAAATCACCGCGTCTAATGAGGCATCAATCAATGCTGGATCCCAGCCAATTGTTGCTGGCAAAAGTCCTGCTTGGGCTAAATTACTCAATGCTGGTTCAAAAATTTCGTCATCTGTACCTGTTACCTGATAACCTTTTTGATGTAATGCGATGGCCAATTGATGCATTACACTCCCTCCAATTGAAATAAAATGAACCTTCATACGTTAATATTGATGGTATTTAAAATATTTAACAAACTCAATGGCATAAACAGGCTGCAATTTCACCTGAAACGATATCTTTGTTTCAGCGCAAATTACAGCTTCCCTAACAAAGCCCAACAGTATGAAAAAGTTAAGCCTTATTATTTTATTGGCTGCATTTACCAGCATCTTAATCAGTTCTTGTGCTTCTGTAAAGGGCAAAGGTTGCCCTACAACTAACCCACGTTATTTCAGAGGATAGCTGCAAATGAATTAATTTTGCAGAAACTGAACACATGCTTTGGAATCAACTTACCGATATCACGCAATTAGAACATATTAAGCAGGCTTCATTTAATAAGCCCCAAATTATTTTTAAGCACAGTACACGTTGCAGTATAAGTTCAATGGCCTTGAATCGCTTAGAAAGAGAAACTGCACCAGACAATGCCGACTTCTATTTTTTAGATTTAATTCAATACCGTTCTGTTTCTAATGCAGTAGCGGATGTATTTGATGTTTACCACGAATCACCACAAGTGCTCATCATTAAAAACGGCGAATGTACTTACGATGAAAGTCATCAAGGTATTCAAATGAGTGAGATTATTGAGGAACTTGCTACTACCCATTAATTATTTATATGCATCTAACTGTTTTTGGCGCTACTGGTCAAGTAGGGAAACGCATTATTCAACAAGCTTTAAACAAAGGGCATTATGTTACGGCATTTGGCAGAAATGTAGAAAGCTTGATTGATCAAGACCAACGAAACGATCATTTGATTGCACAGAAAGGCTATTTGTTTGATGAAAAAGATGTAGCTAAAGCCATAGCGGATGCAGATGTGATTATTTCCGTTTTAGGTGGTGCTTCTGATGGTTCAGACAAAACCAGAAGTCTGGGTATGAAACAAATCATTACGCAAATGCAAAAAAAAGGCAAGAAAAGGATTGTGGCCTTGGGTGGATTTGGCATACTCAATGCAGAAGACAACACGCTCTTGTTGCATGCAGAAGATTATCCTAAAGCCTACTTGCCTGTTGGATTAGAACATTTAAGTGCATTTGAATTATTACTGAATAGCAATTTGGATTGGACGTTTTTTTGTCCTGCTGATATACACGATCAAGACGAGACTGGCATATTTATCACGAGTGTTAATTATGCGCCAGATCCCAATCATTACAGAATTAATGCAGGCGATTTAGCCATGGCTATTTTACAAACTGCAACAGCAAATACCCATATTCGTGAAAGGGTTGGCATTAGTAATTACTAAGCCAATTCAATTACCATTGCACTAGCTCCGCCTCCACCATTACAAATACCAGCCGCACCTAATTTGCCCCCTTGCTGCTTCAATACATTGATCAAGGTTACAATGATGCGTGCGCCGCTACAACCCAACGGGTGACCAAGAGACACCGCACCACCGTGTACATTCACTTTTTCAGGATTCAGTCCAAGCTTTTGTGTATTCGCTATTCCTACTACAGAAAATGCTTCATTTAATTCTACAAAATCAATATCAGTCATGGTCAATCCTGCCTTAGCTACCGCCTTAGGTAAAGCCAATGAAGGCGTTGTGGTAAACCATTCTGGCGCCTGCTCTGCATCAGCATAAGCACGGATGATGGCGAGGGGTTTAACGCCCAATGCCTCTGCTTTTTCTTGACTCATCAACACCAACGCTGCAGCCCCATCATTCATTGTGCTGGCATTAGCAGCTGTAACCGTTCCGTCTTTAATAAAAGCAGGTTTTAATTCTGGGATTTTATCAAACTTTACATTAAAGGGTTCTTCATCTTTTGAAAATAAAATGGGATCGCCTTTACGTTGTGGGATTTCTACTGGAACAATCTCGTCTTGAAACCATCCATTGTTCCAAGCTTTTTGACTGCGTTGGTAACTCTCAATAGCAAAAGCGTCCTGGTCTTCTCTTGAAATTTGACAGTCTTTTGCACAAAGTTCTGCAGCATTCCCCATGGCTGTATTATGATACACATCGGTTAAACCATCCTTGGCCAAGCCATCAATCAATTGCACATTCCCGTATTTATTCCCCCATCTCAGGTTGGGTGAATAAAATGGCACATTGCTCATACTCTCCATACCGCCTGCAACTACAATATCCGCGTCGCCCAACAAAATTGCCTGTGCTCCTTGCGCAATGGCTTTCATGCCGCTGGCACAAACCTTATTCACGGTTGTAGCAACAACTGAATCAGGTAATCCAGCAAACTTTGCAGCTTGTCTAGCAGGTGCTTGCCCAGTATTGGCTTGAATAACGCAACCCATCAACACTTCGTTTACCAGTGCCCCATCTATCCCAGCTTTTGCAATAGCACCTTTAATGGCAATGGCCCCTAATTGTGTTGCTGAAAAATCTTTTAGACTTCCACCAAAACTTCCAATTGGTGTGCGAACAGCGGAAACGATGTAAACGGTTTTTGATGACATATTCAATAAATTTAAAGCGCAAAGTTAATTAATTTACTAACACGCGTTAGTTAAATTATTGTTCAATCAATTGAATGCCTGTCTGGGTAAATTGGATCTTTTTTTGTTTGTACAAATGACCAGTCGTCATTTTAAATGCTTTCTTACTCATCCCAAAAAATGCATAAATATCTGTAGGATCAGACTTGTCATTGTATGGTAGGTAGCCATTATTTTCATTGAGCAATCGAATGATTTTTTCGGTTTCATCTTCTACTTTAGCGTAGCCTGGCTTTCCAACAATTAAATCAATTTTATTGTCAGGTCGTATTTTTTTGATAAACCCTTTCACCCGATCACCTATTTCCAAGGGTTGAAACACTTCATTGCCATGCAATATGCCTATATGTTGATTATTGATGATCATGACATAGCCTAATTCTGAAGTCCTATAGACCAATAAATCAACCATATCCATTTCTTTCACAGTTAAGTGATCATTGCTCATCAGGTTCTCAACTTTTTCTGTTGCTGCTACCCGACCAGTCATCTCGTCAATGTATAATTTCACCAAATATTCGCCGCCCAATCGCATACCGGACACTTGTTTGGAAGCTGGCACAAATAAGTCTTTCATCAAACCCCAATCTAAAAACGCACCTTGCTTGGTTACCGATACCACTTTTAGTTTGACAATATCCCCCACTACAGCATTTGGTTTTTGGGTGGTAGCAATCAACCGATTGTCTGAATCGTGATAAACAAAAACTGTGACAGTGTCGTCAATAGCCAATTGAGGTGGCGCAAAACGTTTGGGCAATAAAATCCCTTCTGCGCCATCATCTAAATAAAAGCCAAAATCAACTTTTCGATTAACCCGCAATGTATTGTATTGTCCAACTTTAATAGGTTCCATGGTATTGATTTAGAAGAGTTCGGTTTGTGCTGTATCTGCTGGTGGCCTAATTTCCCATTCCATTTCGATGCTCTTATTGAAATCGGTTAACTTGGCTCCAACTGCTTTCCATCCCATGACTTCTACCATTTTTGCCACTTTAAATTTGGCTTTTCTTACTTGCTGTCCTCTACCGGTTTGAACCACTAATATGGGTTCAGTTTCAGTTGTAACAGCCTCTAAACGATTCTCTTTGCCTTCCTTAATGAATAAAAACTGTGTTTTTAAAGTGGTGGTTTCAATTTTAAACCGTTTGATATTGTATTGCCCCTTATCCGCATCTAAATAAACAGCTGTAATGGTTTTGTTGGGATCAAACTGTTCAACTAATGCTATTTTTTCTGGCTCGAATCGTTGGGTTATTTCAGTATCCGTTAATTCGTATGAGCCATCATTGTAAATAACAAGAATTTTTTCGTCTTCAAACATCCCTAAATATTGGCCTTTCTCCTCAGTATTCAGTCTGCCAAATTTGTCATCAAACCAAAGCTTTCTTCCAGCCAATGTGCTTTTTCCTGCTTCTTTCAGTTTAACTGTTTTAATGGGATACTTAGTTACCTGATTACCCATACTGCTTCTCCCTTTGATCTCTAATTCTTCAAAATAAAAATCAAGTTCTTTAATGCGTGCAGTACAATTAGGGCTTAGTACAATTTTAAGTGTTTCAGCTTCACCATTAGGATTGGCAGATAAATAATGAACCTTACTTTTTTCTGACCCTTTGGTTAAATCATATTCTTTTTCTCTGGTAACACCCGTCACATTAAAACGTTTGGCATAACTGATGCCAGATTTGCCATCTAAATAAATCATATTATACGTGGTGCGCTCATCATTTTTTTCAAAGATGGCCGCATGTATAATGTCTTTACCTATAAAGGTTTTATCCGACACTTTCACCACTTTCATAATACCTGCCTTAGTAAAGGCAATGATATCATCATAGTCTGAGCATTCACCTAAAAACTCATCTTTTTTAAGCCCAGTCCCAATAAACCCTTCCGCTCTATTGATGTATAATTTTGTATTGGCAATAGCTACTTGTTTTACTTGAATGGTATCAAACTCTTTAATTTCTGTTTTACGCTCCCTGCCCTTTCCAAACTTCTTTAATAAATTGTCATAATACGCAACTGCATAATCTGTTAAATGCGCCAAATCATGATTCACTTGTTCAATATCAGCTTCAATGCCCTTTATTTGTTGGTTAAGCTCATTAATATCTAATCGGTAAATTCTTCGAACAGGCTTTTCTGTCAATTTTAAAATGTCTTCTCGTTCAATGGCTCGTTTGAGTTTCTTTTTAAATGGTGTAAAGCCTTTATCAATGGCTTCAATAACATGCTCCCATGTTTCATGTTTTTGTTCTAACTCTTTATAAATTTTTTCTTCAAAGAAGATTTTTTCTAAAGAAGAATAATGCCATTTGTCTTCAAGCTCTGCCAAACGAATGGCTAATTCTCTTTGTAATAACTGCTTTGTATTATCTACTGAACAACGCAATAATTCTTGAACCCCCATAAACCTAGGCTTATGGTTTTCAATCACACATGCATTTGGTGAGATGCTGACTTCGCAATCCGTGAATGCATACAAAGCGTCAATGGTAATATCTGGTGAAATGCCAGCTGCCAAATCAATTTGAATCTCAATATCTTTTGCGGTTACATCGGTAACTTTCTTGATTTTAATTTTTCCCTGATCATTGGCCTTTGTAATACTTTCCATTAACTGGGTAGTGGTTACACCATAGGGAACATCTTTAATGACCAAGGTCTTTTTATCTAATTCTTCTACATGTGCTCTTACCCTAACTTTCCCACCTCTTTTGCCTTCATTGTACCCAGAGACGTCAATCATTCCACCCGTTTGAAAATCAGGATACAATTCAAACTTACGACCTCTTAAATATTTGATGGACGCATCAATTAATTCACAAAAATTATGTGGCAATATTTTAGTAGATAAGCCAACAGCAATCCCATCAGCACCTTGTGCCAATAACAAAGGAAATTTCATTGGCAAATTAACTGGCTCATTTTTTCTACCATCATAACTCAATTGCCACTCAGTGGTTTTGGCATTAAAAGCCACTTCTAAAGCAAATTTTGACAAACGTGCTTCTATATAACGTGAAGCGGCCGCAGAATCACCTGTTCTTACATCCCCCCAGTTACCCTGTGTTTCAATCAATAAATCTTTTTGCCCCAAATTCACTAAAGCATCCCCAATACTGGCATCACCATGAGGATGATATTGCATACTTTGCCCAATAATATTGGCCACTTTATTAAATCTGCCGTCATCCATTTCCTTCATTGAATGGAGAATCCTTCGTTGAACAGGCTTAAGCCCATCTTCCAATGCAGGTACCGCTCTTTCCAATATTACATAGGATGCATATTCCAAGAACCAATTTTTATATTGGCCTTGAACACCGGTTTCGTTCTCAAAAACCCTTCTATCTATTTTCTCTTTTGCCATTCGTTTTGCTTAATTCTACAATCTAAAAGTATCATCTTTTGCATCTTCTAAACCATTCAGCTCAAAAATGATGATATCTGTTTGTGATATCACTTCGTGCCAAGCAAATGGAGCAATCTCAACTAAAGCAGGCGCTTTAATGAGCACAGAGCCAGATCGGTCAGATTGTACATCTTTCCAATTCAGCAATGCTTCCCCATGCATGACCACAATTTTTTCTGGATTCTTTTTAATCGCAATCCCCTTGTGATAATGCTGTCCGCTTACACTGCCCGCTTTACGGTATGCCACAATACACTGCCCAGATCGATCCATATCAAAATAATGGGTTGCCCCACGTTCGTCTTCACCAATTTTATCTAAGGGAATTACTGTTACCATGTTTTGATTTTATGTGGTAGCTAATTGAACAGTTACCTCTTTCCATCCTTTAGTTATATCTCCAGTGATCAACACAACATTTTGCTCTGCCAATTGTCTCAATCGCCATACCAAAAAAGCATCCCCTGTTTGTACCGTCATTTTATTGAGTGCAGCCCCAATCACTTTACTTAATTTTTGGGCATCTTTTGTAACAAAGCTTAATAAAGGCTTATCAAAGAAATGCACTTCTTTGCCTACAATCTTTTTACCCCCTTCCAAAAAACGAACCATTGCATTTTCACTGCATATTTTTTTCCATTCGTCTGGATCCAATTCAAATTCACTAAGGGTGATTGGTCTGGCTAGTTTTTTAGCTTTCACAAATTCCCTGGGTTGAATTTCATGCAAATGGGTAGGATAGAAAATTTGGCCCTTTTCATTGAAGAATGGCAAATTATTCAAATACAAAACTTGTATTCTACCTGCAAATGCCGCTAATTGAGACATCAACCAATAATAACCACACACATCGTGTGCATTTTGTCCCATCCAAATCCATACTTCTAAATCTGGTTGTTCTGTTAACTGTTGTACCAATTGATGAACAACCAACTTGTCGTCTACAATATCTAATTGGTCTTCATAAGGAGAATATGCCAATACAGCTTTCCACCAATCTCTGCGTTGTTGATACCCTTCTGTGTCATAAATACTGTCAATTGGCCCTACTGCAAAATCGTCCTTAATTTCCCATACGGCTCCTCTCAGTGGCTCATCCAATTCCATCGCTGTTTCTAAAGCCTTCACATTGGCTGTTTCAAAAACTATATGAATCATCTATGCTGATTTTATTGATCGATTAAATCTAATTCTACTCTAAGATTGTTGATGATAAACTCCTGTCTTTCCATGGTATTTTTACCCATATAATATTCTAGAAAGTCTTGAATATGATCCCCTTGTTCTAAAATAACTGGCTGCAAGCGAATATCCCTTCCAATGAATCGGCCAAATTCTTCAGGTGAAATTTCCCCCAACCCTTTAAATCGGGTAATCTCTGGTTTACTGCCTAATTTCTTTGAAGCAGCTTGTTTCTCTGTTTCATCGTAACAATAAATGGTCTCTTGCTTATTGCGCACTCTAAATAATGGGGTTTCCAAAATATACACATGTCCTTTCTTTACCAAATCGGGGAAGAATTGCAAGAAAAAAGTCATGAGCAATAAGCGAATATGCATCCCATCTACATCGGCATCTGTTGCAATGACAATATTATTATAACGCAATCCCTCAAGTCCATCTTCAATATTTAATGCGTGTTGTAAGAGATTAAATTCTTCATTTTGATACACCACTTTTTTGGTTTCGCCAAAGGAATTCAATGGTTTACCTCTTAAACTAAATACCGCTTGGGTATCCACATGCCTACTCTTGGTGATACTACCACTGGCACTATCCCCTTCGGTAATAAAAATAGTGGTGTCTTTTTGTAGTGCAATAAACGCTTCTTTGTTTTTTGCAGGCAATTCATCATTTAAATGCACCCGACAATCGCGCAATTTTTTATTGTGAAGATTGGCTTTTTTGGCACGCTCATTGGCCAATTTTTTAATGCCCGCCAACTCTTTCCGCTCACGTTCATTTTGTTCGATGCGTTTCTTTAAAGCATCTGCAGTTGCAGCATTGCGATGCAAGAAGTTGTCCAACTCTTTGGCCATGAAATCCAAAACAAAAGATTTCATACTTTGACCACCTTCAGCAATATTTTGTGAGCCCAATTTTGTTTTGGTTTGACTCTCAAACACTGGCTCTTGCACCCTTACAGACACAGCTGCAACAATACTGGTTCGTATATCTGACGCATCGTAATCTTTTTTAAAGAAATCCCTGACTACTTTTACATACGCTTCTCTAAATGCTTGTTGATGTGTTCCACCCTGTGTGGTGTACTGTCCATTCACAAAAGAAAAAATGTCTTCTCCGTAATCATTGTTGTGCGACAAAGCGATTTCAATATCATCCCCTTTTAAATGAATAATGGGATACCGCAATTCATCCGGATTGGTTTTACGCTGTAGTAAGTCTAAAAGCCCATTTTTACTCACGTATTTCTTACCATTAAAATGCATGGCTAGCCCTGCATTCAAGTAACAGTAATTCCACAACTGATTGTCGAGGTATTCATGAATAAAATGAAAGTTCCTAAACACCGTATCATCGGGGGTAAACACCACCAACGTACCATTGGGTTCGTCGGTCTTTATTTCTTTATGGTCCTTGACCAATTCCCCTTTTTCAAATTCAGCGGTTTTACATTTACCATCTCTAAACGACGTCACTAAAAAATGACTGCTCAAGGCATTTACAGCTTTGGTACCCACGCCGTTCAACCCAACACTTTTTTGAAACGCCTTACTATCGTATTTAGCACCAGTATTAATTTTACTAACTACATCAATCACTTTTCCCAAAGGAATACCCCTACCATAATCTCGAACCGATACCGTTTTGCCTTCAATGGTTAACTCAACCTGCTTGCCATGCCCCATGGTATATTCATCAATACAGTTGTCAATCACTTCTTTAATCAATACGTAAATACCATCGTCAGCTGCAGAGCCATCCCCCAGCTTTCCAATATACATGCCTGGGCGCAATCTTATATGTTCTTTCCAATCTAATGACCGAATGGAATCTTCATCATATCTAACCAAATGCTTATCGTCTGCCATATCTCCTATTTAAATTAGTTTGCTATCGGCAAATCTAAGTCCCTCAAATCTCAGCCCAATTTTACTTTTCTACAAAACCTACTTATATGTGGATAAATAGCTGATTTTGGTGGATTTAATGCCTCAAATCCTACCTTTATACCAATGAATGCACCATTTAAACCTCAGACAGACCTGACTGCAATAGCCAATTTTGCCCAAACCCATCAAGCAGAAAATGACCGATTCAGTGCATTTATCAAAGAATATAACGACGAAGCCATTGACGCAAAAGTCCAAGAATTGGATGCTTTAATCAGTCCAACCATTTCTTGTACCGATTGTGGCAACTGTTGCAAAAGCTTGATGGTTTGTTTAAATGAGTCTGAAGCCGATCGACTTTCTGCCCATTTAACTTTAGATCGGGCTGATTTTGATGCGCGTTATTTAGAAAAAGGCAGCAATGGCATGATGATCATGAATCAGATGCCCTGTCATTTTTTAAATGACAATAAATGCACCATTTACGAATATCGATTTGAAGGCTGTAAAGAATTCCCCGCATTGCATTTGCCGCATTTTAAAAGAAGGGTATTTACCACATTTATGCATTATGATAGATGTCCAATAATTTTTAATGTAGTTGAAGCGCTAAAGTCAGCTATGGCATTTGAAAGGGATCAAATAGAATCATCTAAAAATTGATGGCATGCCTATACAATTTGGAATTGATGTATTATTAGCTTCACCAGAAGTAGATTGGAAACAACAAAGGATTGGCATGATTACCAATGATGCTGCCACTACCAATACCCAATTATCATCAAGACTGGCATTGCAACAACATGGATTTCAAATCAAAAAATTATTTTCCCCTGAGCATGGCATATTAGCCACTGGAGCCGATGGCGCGCCCATGTTAAATGGCATAGATGAATTAACCGATTTGCCAGTGGTAAGTTTATACGGCGAAAAACTGGCCCCCACTTACGAAGATTTAGAAGACATTGATTTGTTGATATTTGATGTGCCTGATGTGGGCGTGCGCTTTTATACCTATTTATGGACGCTTAGTTATTTGCTGGAAATTTGTGCTCGCACTAAGACCCCACTGATTATCCTAGACCGCCCCAATCCAATAAGCGGCATCATGGGGTTAACTGAAGGACCATGGTCAGATACCACTACCCATTCTTTTTTAGGCAGATGGCCCATGCCCGTTCGTCATAGCTGTACACTCGGCGAATTAGCCCTCTATTTTAATGAAACGCAAACCATCCATGCGCCCATTGAAATCATTCCATGTAAAGGATGGCAAAGATCAATGTTTCAGGGGGATTGGGGGATCCCATTTGTGCCAACCTCTCCGGCTATACAAACGGCTGAATCACTTTTGTTGTACCCAGGTTTATGTTTTTTAGAAGCCACTAATTTATCAGAAGGTCGATCAACCAATCTCTCTTTTGAAGTGGTTGGGGCGCCTTGGCTCAAGCACAATCAGGTTGCGCAACAAATCAATTTATTCATGGATATGGAATTGGAAGCAAAAGCCATTCATTTTATTCCATCTCAAAATAAATATGCTGGAGAGCAATGCAATGGCATACATTTTACCATCCATTACCCCGATCAATTTAAACCCATATTTTTTGGATTATTACTGATTCGATTAATCAAAGACTTGCATCCTTCAACATTTGAATGGGCCCCTTATAAAACCTTTGTTAATCCAACAGGCATGCATCATTTAGACAAGCTCATGGGGGTTCCTGCATCAGAAGCTTTATTTGATTTACCGATGCACCAATTCATTCAACAATGCACACAGTTAACCAATACACAATATTGGCATAAACAAATACAAGCGTATTTGCTTTATTTAGATTGAGGCAATAACCCCCTGATCACCACACTGGCAGCCATACATCCAAAAATGGCAGGCATATAAGAGATGGTGCCAATGATTGATTTTTTGGGAAATGCTTTTTCTGTTTCAATAATTTTAGATTGGTCTACTTTTTCAGCACTGAATACTACAGTAAGCCCTTTGTAAATACCTAAACTGTGTAATTTTTTTCGCACATAACTGGCTAGGTTACACTGGTAGGTTTTTGAAATATCAGTAATCACTACCTGTGAGGGGTCTACTTTACCACCGGCGCCTAAAGAACTAACAATAGGAATGCCCCGATCTAAACAGCCTTTGATAAAAAACACTTTAGGCGATAATGTATCAATACAATCTACTGCATAATCGTATTGTGCTTCGTCTAATAAAGCTTGGGTTATATCATCTTTGATGTAGATGGTCTTCACGATGATGTCTAGTTGAGGATTGATATCTTTTAATCGCTCAGCCATCACTTCAGATTTTAATTTTCCAGCAGTAGAATGCAATGCAGGAATCTGTCGATTGGCATTACTTAAGTCTACGGTATCGGCATCCACGATGGTTATTTTCCCAACACCAGAGCGAACAATCATTTCAGCACAAATGCCGCCAACACCTCCCAAACCAACAACTAATACATGTTTATTCATGAGTGCTTGAATAGGTTCATCTCCTAAAAGCAATTGGGTTCTGCTCATCCAATATGGAATCATATCTTAATTAAATTAAACGTTGAAAAGGAATTGATTTAACTTGTAGTTTGTACGCAAAAATGACTGTATGCAATCATATTTTAAAATATTTTTAGTCTTAATAGCCATCAGTGTCTATTCTACTACAATTGCGCAATCCAATCATGCCATTCAAATCCTGGAACAAGGCAGGAAAACAAGCATCAGAGGAATGAGTGTTGTGTCTAATCAAATTATTTGGGTGAGTGGAAGCGGAGGTTCTGTAGGAAAGTCTTTAGATGGCGGCAAATCATTTCAATGGATGACCGTCAGAGGATATGAAAAAAGAGATTTCAGAGATATTGAGGCTTACAATCAAAAAACAGCCATCATCATGGCGATTGCTGAACCAGCCCTCATTTTAAAAACCGTTGATGGAGGAGAAAACTGGTACAAAGTATTTGAGGACAGTACCAAAGGCATGTTTTTAGATGCCATGAACGCTGAAGCAAAAACCATTCAAGTGATTGGTGACCCAATTAACGGCAAAGCATTTTTTGCAATGAGTAATGATTTGGGGGAAACTTGGGAAACGAATAAATTAGACGGCATTGCACTAAATGATGGGGAGGCTTTTTTTGCATCAAGTGGAACGAATTTACAAATCAGTCAATCATCCCATACATTTAAAAAAGGCACATTTATGGTGACTGGCGGTAAAGTCTCTAGATTATTGAATGCAAGAGACCAACGAGATCAATATCCATTACCCCTTTTACAAGGGAAGGAATCTACAGGCGCCAATTCAATTGCAGTAAGCCCTTCAGGCAAACAAGCTTTTATTGTTGGGGGCGACTTTGCAAAAGACACTATGAGAACAGGCAATGCAATAGGCGTTAATTTAGAACCGAGTATTCAATTTATTCAACCAAAAACGCCCCCATTTGGATATCGATCAAGCGTTATTTATTTAACCAATAAAATCTTGGTTGCCTGCGGAACATCTGGGGTAGATATTTCTAAAGACGGCGGCATGCACTGGGAAAATATTTCTTCACAAAGCTTTCATGTTGTACAAAAAGCCAAAAATGGTAAGGCAATCTTTTTAGCTGGCGGTGGTGGTAAAATTGCAAAACTGAACTTGAATCCTTAATTAAGGGAAGGTCATGTAGATTATTTTCCAGCAGGCTTAAGCAATGCTTGAAATTTTTCAACCATTTTATAAGTGGCCGGACAATAACTAACATTTTGTTGGTGTACATGAATGTATTCCACCATTTTCTTTTTCTTTAAATGAGGAAATCCAGCACAATCATCGGGTCTCACTTCATAAATACTACACATATTGGTGGTTAAGTTCAAGAATTGACAAGGCTGCTTTTTGTTCATCCAATCCCCATCTTCTTCATCAAAATAAAGCCACTTTTCTTTGAACTCATTAACAGACATATCAACATGAGCAGCAATTCTTTTTAAGTCTTTGGCTGTAAACGTAGGGCTCATTGTTTTACAACAATTGGCACAACTTAAACAGTCTACTTCTTTCCAAACTTCGGCATCAATTTTTTCAGCCATTTTATCTAATCCTTTAGGAGGATTTTTTTCTAATTTACCCAAGAACTTTTTCATGCCTTTTGCATGGTGATGTACTTTCTGCTTGAACGATCTTAGATTAACTTGCATAAACAGCCGATATTTTAAAATAGACTAAAAGCGAATATAATGATATAGCTGTTATCTTTAACATTCATGTGGCAAGCTTATAAAAAAGGGTTTAAAGCATATTTGCAATTAGAGAAATCTTTGAGCGAGCATTCGGTTGAAGCGTATTTGCATGATATTGATATGCTGACCAGTTATTTGCTGGCGACCCAACAAACCCAATCCCCTAGTGATATCAGCTTAAAAGACTTGCAATCATTTGTGCAATGGGTCAATGAATTGGGCATGACAGCCAGCTCTCAAGCTAGAATCATTTCAGGTATACGAAGTTTTTTTAAATATTGCATCCTTGAACAAATATGCAGCACTGACCCATCCCTCCTGCTGAATGCACCAAAATCAAAAAGGCAATTACCAGATACTTTGCACTTTGATGAAATTGAAAGAATGATTGCACAGATCGATTTGAGTAGCCCAGAAGGGGGTAGAAACAAAGCCATCATTGAAACCATGTACAGTTGTGGGTTAAGGGTAAGTGAGGTGGTTAATTTAAAAATTTCGGGGCTGTATTTAGACATTGGATTTATCAAAGTCATTGGTAAAGGCAATAAGGAACGACTCATTCCAATTGGTTCTGCTGCCATTAAATGCATTCAAATTTATCAACATCAAATTAGAGTACACCAACCCATCAAATCTGGACAGGAAGATTATTTATTTTTAAACAGAAGGGGTAAACCATTGAGCAGGGTCATGATTTTTTATATCATCAAAGACCTAGCATTAAAAGCAGGGATCAATAAAACCATATCACCCCATACTTTCAGACATTCCTTTGCTACGCATTTAGTTGAAGGCGGTGCAGATTTACGAGCCGTTCAAGAAATGTTGGGGCATGAAAGCATTACTACAACAGAAATTTACACCCATTTAGACAGCCATTTTTTAAGAGACACATTGCAAAGATTTCATCCTGGATTTAAATGATGAAGTAATTGTTAAATCGGCTGTATAAAAGCGGTTTTTTCAAAAAAAATACGAGCATTTGTTAGGGAAAACCTAAGTTTGACGTTCAAACATTTATCAACTATGAAAAAATTGTTGCTTGCAGTTGCATTAATCTCTAGCGTAGCAGGTTTTGCACAAATCAGAATGCCTCAACCGAGTACCACTCAGAAAATCAGTCAAGATTTTGGTATGGGCAGAATTGAATTAACCTATTCAAGACCTAATGTAAAAGGCAGAGTGTTGCTTAAAGAAAATTCTGAATTAGCACCACTGAATCAATTGTGGAGAACGGGTGCCAATGCTGCAACCCGAATTCATTTTTCGGATAAAGTAACCATGGGCGGGTCTACATTGGATACCGGCGCTTATGTACTGTATACCGTACCTGGTGCTGATTACTGGGAAGTAGTGGTCAACAAAGGCTTAACCAACTGGGGTACAGATGGGTATAAACAAAGTGAAGACGTGGTTCGCTTTAAAGTAAAAGCTGCCAAAACCAATACGCATGTTGAATCTTTCACTTTTCAATTTGCCAATGTAGAAGCGGAAACCATCGATTTACAATTGTCTTGGGGTAAAGCGATTGTGAGCATTCCAATCAGCACCAATGTGAAAGACAGACTTCGTGCGCAAGTAGAAGCAGCTTTAGGTGCAGAGAAAGTCAATCCAAATGCTTATTCAGCAGCTGCCAATTTTTATTACGAGTGGGATAAGGATTATGCCAAAGCTTTACAAAATGTAAACAAAGCAACTGAAGCCAATCCTAAAGCATTTTGGTTGTTTTTGCTAACCGCAAAAATTCAAAAAGACATGGGACAGAAAGCTGATGCAAAAGCCAGTGCAGAAAAATGCATCACTATTGCAACAGAAGCTAAAAATGCTGATTACGTTAGAATGGCAAATGAGTTAATCAAAAAATTATAGTTCGAATTGATACCAATTTAAAAAGCCCCGAAAACTTCGGGGCTTTTTAATGCGATAGAATGTCTATTTTATTTGGTCTCTGCCATATCTGGAATAACTTCTGATTGATAGGCACCTGCATCTAACTTTGCTTTTGTTTCGCTAAATGCTTGTAATGTTTCATCAATATCTGCATCGGTATGAGCTGCTGATGGAATCAATCTAAATATAATATGCCCCTTTGGAATAACTGGGTAAACCACAATGGAAGCAAATATGCCATAGTTTTCTCTTAAATCCATGACCATTGCGGTGGCTTCTTCTACCCCACCCTTCATATACACAGGTGTAACAGGGGTATTGGTATTACCAATATCAAATCCTTTGGCTTTTAATCCATTTTGTAATTTTAATGCATTCGCCCACAATTTTTCTTTCAACTCAGGCATTGAGCGCAACATATCTAAGCGCTTCAAGTTTCCAATCACAATGGGCATTGGCAAACTCTTTGCAAAAATTTGGCTTCTGATATTGTACCGAATGAAATCAATAATGGCTTTATCGCCTGCTAAAAATGCGCCAATTGAAGCCATACTTTTAGCAAAAGTGGAAAAATACAAATCAATTGCATCCTGACATCCCTGTGCTTCACCCGCTCCAGCACCAGTAGCGCCTAATGTTCCAAAGCCGTGGGCATCATCCACCAATAGTCTAAATTGAAATCTAGATTTTAATGCAGCAATTTCTTTTAATTTTCCCTGATCACCAGCCATCCCAAAAACGCCTTCTGTAATTAAAAGAATGCCCCCTGCTCCTTGCTTTTCAATTAATTGGGTGGCTCTCGTTAATTGTTTCTCACAATCATCAATGTCATTGTGTTTGAATACATAACGATGTCCGGGATGCAATCTTAATCCATCAATAATACAAGCATGGCTCTCTGCATCATACACAATTACATCATGTCTGCCGCAAACTGCATCAATGGCACTCATGATTCCTTGATAACCAAAGTTCATCAGAATGGCATCTTCCTTTTGCTCAAATGCAGCCAACTCACGTTCTAACTGCTCATGATAATTTGAATTTCCACTCATCATTCTAGCCCCCATTGGATAAGCTAAGCCAAACTGTTGGGTTGCTTCTGCGTCAACTTTGCGGATCTCTGGGTGATTGGCCAGTCCCAAATAATTATTAAGACTCCAAACAATCATTTCTTTTCCACGAAAACGCATTCTACTATTAATATCGCCTTCTAATTTGGGGAAAGCAAAATAGCCGTGTGCTCTTTCTCTGTGTTGCCCTAAAGGCCCTGCATTCTTTAATAACTTTTCAAAAATATCTGCCATACAATGGATTGATTGGTTTATTATATTTTTGCAAATTTAACAATAAAGGACCAAAGCACAAGGCTAATTGTATGCCATAGTGTATCTTGTAGCCCTTATTGAACTATTCATATTAAATTATAACACCTTGTTAAAACGTACCATCCAAACAAGCATTAGTGCCTTAACCCTGATGGCTATTTTAGGGTTGCATACAGCCAACGCACAAAAAACTACACAAGCGTCTAACAATCCCAAATCACCCAAATTGGTCTTGGGCATTGTGGTGGATCAAATGCGTTGGGATTATCTTGAAAGATTTGCCCCGTTATTTAAAGCCAATGGCGGATTTAAGCGAATGATGAGCCAAGGCTTTAGCAACGACAATTGTCAAATAGGCTATACACCTTCAGTAACTGCTTGTGGACATACTGGTATTTACACGGGTACAGTGCCTGCGATACATGGTATTACCGGCAATGCATGGTATGATGCACAATTGAAACGAACCGTGTATTGCAGTGAAGACAGAACCGTTGACGGTGTTGGCGCAGCAGGCGCAAGCGATGGCAAAATGAGCCCCAAAAATATGCTCACCACCAGCATTGCTGACGAGTTAAGAATGGCCACAAACTTTAAAAGTAAAGTGGTGGGAATTGCCATTAAAGACAGAGGAGCCATATTACCTGCCGGACATAGCGCCAACGGTGCTTATTGGTTTGATGCAAAATCTGGCAATTTCATTACCAGTACTTATTATTACAATGAACTACCCAATTGGGTAAAAAAATTCAATGATCGTCAAGTGCCAGATTCCCTGTTAAAATTGGGCTGGAATAAATCTCTATCTGATCAAGCATATTTACAATATGCAACTGAAGATGAAAAAGCATACGAAGCCAAACCTTTTGGCGCCAACCAAACTAAATTGCCTTATCAATTAACCAGAACAGCCAACGAGGGTTTTGGTAAAATCAGCACAACGCCTTGGGGTAATACATTAACTGCAGAAATGGCAAAAGCAGCCGTAATTGCAGAAGCGTTAGGCAAAGACGAGATCACCGATATGTTGGCAGTTAGTTTTTCTTCACCAGATTATATTGGGCACAGCTTTGGCCCTAATTCATGGGAAGTTGTAGACAACTATATTAAACTAGATGAAGAACTAGGCAAATTATTTGACTTTTTAGATGCAACAGTTGGGAAAGGCGCTTACACGGCTTTTTTAAGTGCAGATCATGCAGTAGCCCATGTGCCTGGCTTTATGAAAGAACATAAATTACCGGGTGGATTATTAGACGATAAGGCAGCAATGACTGAAATGAATGCAGCCATTAAAGCGAAGTTTGGCATCGATAAAGCAGTAGTCAGCTTGTTTAACTATCAAGTGCATTACAATCGCGATTTATTAGACAGTTTAAATGCCAACACAAAAGCCATTAATCAATTTATGGTGCAATACCTCATGAAGAAGGACTATATCTTGAATGCATTTCCTACCAGCGAAATCTTGACCAGTCCTATGCCACAATATTTAAGAGAAAAATTAGCCAACGGTTATTTATACAATCGTGGTGGAGACATTCAAATGATTTTGAAGTCTGGGTACATTGATGGAGGACCAACAGGTACCACTCACGGGCTATGGTATGCTTATGATGCACATATCCCTTTGTTATGGTATGGATTTGGCATTAAACAAGGTCGTTCAAGCAAGCGCGTTTTCATGCACGATATTGCTTCAACGGTGGCGGCCTTACTAAAAATACAAGAGCCAAGTGGCAATATTGGGCAACCCATTCAAGAAGTTTTGAAGTAAAAAATATAACTGTTACGTATTAATACCTAAACCAATCAATCCTGCAAGATTGTAACTTGCAACACAACCTTATTTTATGATGAGAAAACCATTTTTTGTACTAATTGCATGTTTATTAAGTTTCAGCCTAAGTATTCAGGTTAACGCACAACTGAACTTAACTGAAAAAATCCCTTACGACACCAAAGTGAAAATAGGTAAGTTGCCCAATGGCTTAACCTATTATATTCGGCAGAATGCTAAGCCAGAAAAGAAAGTAGAACTGCGTCTAGTGGTGAACGCTGGGTCAATTTTAGAAGACAATGACCAACAAGGATTGGCACATTTTACAGAACATATGGCGTTCAATGGCACCAAAAACTTTAAAAAGAATGAACTCGTTAGTTTTCTTCAAAGCATTGGGGTAGATTTTGGCGCTGATCTAAATGCCTATACTGGTTTTGATGAAACCGTCTATATTTTACCCATCCCATTAAGTGATCCCAAAAACTTTACAAAGGGATTACAGATCTTACAAGACTGGGCAGGTGGTGTTAGTTTTGAAGGCAAACAAATTGATGATGAAAGAGGCATCATCCTAGAAGAAAGCAGATCTGGCAAGGGAGCTGAAGACAGAATGTTCCGTAAGATATACCCAAAGCAGTACGAAGGGTCTAAATACGCACAACGTTTGCCAATTGGTAAAGACAGTCTTTTAAAAACATTTAAACACGCTGCCATCAAACGTTTTTATGCTGATTGGTACCGTCCTAATTTAATGGCTGTCATGGTTGTTGGCGATGTTGATGTTGCAGAAACAGAAGGATTGATTAAGCAATATTTTAGTGGATTAAAAAACCCGGCTAATCCAAGACCCAGAACCTATGCAACTGTTCCTGCAAGAACACAGAACGATGCAATGGTAGTAACCGATAAAGAAGCGACCAACTTTCAAATTGAATTGAACTATTCTTCAGTAAAGACCAAACCAGAAGTGACCATTGAAGATTATAGAAGAAATTCAATCATCAAATCTTTGTTCACCAGTATGCTGAACCAACGCATGAATGAACTGGCGCAAAGTGCCAATCCACCTTACAGCTTTGCTGGAGGAAATTTTGGTTCATATGCTAGAGGTTATGAAGCGTTTAATGGATTTGCCATCCCAGGACCAAAAGGACCTGATACCGCTTTATTGGCTTTGTTAACTGAAATAGAACGTATTAAAAAATTTGGTTTTACCCAGTCAGAATTAGACCGAGCAAAAAAACAACAATTGGCTTCTATAGAACGATCTTTTAACAATAGAGATAAAACCGAATCAGGTGTCATTATTGAAGAATACATCAGAAACTTTTTAACACAAGAACCCATTCCTGGTATTGAAAGAGAATTTGAATACAAGAACAGTTTAATGCCCGGTGTTCAATTAGCTGAAGTGAATGCATTGGCGAATGAGTTAAAGAAAAATGAAAAAGTATTTGTGGCAGTGCAAGGCCCTGAAAAAAGTGATTTCAAATTACCGAATAAAGCTCAATTGGTTTCAACTGCTGCCAATGCAGCTTCAATTCCGGTGAAAGCATATGAAGAAAAAGCCATTGCCAACACTTTATTAAAGAGTACACCAAAAGCTGGTTCAATTGTAAAAGAAACCAGTAATGATCAACTAGGCATTACTGAATTAACATTTAGTAATGGCGCAAAAGTAGTTTTGAAAAATACCAATTTCAAGCAAGATGAAATTGTCATGACTGGTTTTAAAAAGGGCGGTACCAATGCTTACGGTTTAGCAGATAAGTACAGCGCTGCATATGCAACTTCTGCCATCCAACAAATGGGTATTGGCGAATTCAATCCTACTGATTTAAGAAAATTCTTATCCGGTAAAAATGCAAATGCCAGTATTGGTTTGAATGCATTAAGCACAAGAGTCAATGGAAGAAGCAGCATTAAGGATGTAGAAACCATGTTCCAATTGCTGTACTTGAATTTTACACAAGTAAGAAAAGACGAAGCATTGTTTAAAAGCTGGAGAGAGAAATTTAAAAGTCAAGTTCAGTTCATGATGGCTGATCCTACAAGCGCATTCATTGATTCTGTGTACAAAGTCATGTACGGAGGCAATCCATTAGCGCCTTCAGTGGTACCAAGTGCCAATGATTTGGATCAAATCAATTTAGACAGAGCCATCGACATATTCAAAGAGCAAACCAATGATGCCAACGACTTTACTTTTATTCTAGTCGGCAATATTGATGTAAATGCTATGAAACCATTGTTGTCTACTTATATTGGAGGCTTACCTTCAAAAGGAAAAGCAGGCCAGTTTGTAGACAATGGCTTACGTATTTTACCTGGCCAAAAAGAGATCAAGTATTATAAAGGCAAGGAAGCCAAAAGCTTTATTTTCCAAATTTATTCAGGCAATGCCACTTATTCTGAATCAGAAGCTTTACACACTGAAATGCTGGCTGAGATTTTAAACATTAAAATCATTGAAGAATTAAGAGAAAAAATCGGTGGTATTTACAGTGGTGGTGTGAGTGGTTCTTTAAACAAATATCCATTTGAAAGTTACACCATGGCACTGCAATTGCCTTGTGGTCCAGAGAATGTTGACAAATTGAATGCTGCAGCATTTGCAGAAATTGAAAAAATCAAACAAAACGGACCTGAGCAAAAGGATTTGGACAAGGTCAAGAAATCACTTTTGGAGAAACATACAGTCAACATGAAAGACAATGGATATTGGACTGGTGTGTTACAAGGCATTTATTTCTCACAAAACGATCCTAACCGAGTTTTAAATTACAATAGTATTGTTGAAAAAGTAAGCATTGCAGATATTCAAAAAGTGGCCAATACTGTGTTTAGTAACCAAAATAGAATCAACGCCATATTGTTCCCAGAGAAGTAACTTTGGGAAATGAAAGCCAATATAAAGCAACAAGCTAAACAATGGATGATTTCCTTAGGAGCAACCGCCTTAATGAATGAATTACATTTTCGCTTTTGCCAAATTTGGTACTTTCAAAAAAATAAATCTTACAAACTTCCATTAAAGCGCTTTGTCTTTCCAACAGACAGAGCGCTTTTTTATACATACCAACTAGACCATCAATCTTATTATGAAGATGGCCAATTGGCTGCTAAAGAGATGATTGAATGGGGGCAATTAACCCATATCAAAACACCCGTTGTATTAGACTGGGGTTGCGGCACTGGAAGAGTTATAAGACATATGCCAACGCTTCAAAAGACAATCGTTTGTTATGCGGCCGACACAGATGCATCCATGATTCAATGGTGCAAGCAATCAATAGAGGGCGTCTTTTTTGATATCATCACCACCAATAGTTTACCCTACCCCAGCCAGTATTTCCATTTGGTTTATGGTATTTCTGTCTTAACGCATATTCCTCATGAAGAAACCCAGATCTGGTTAAACGAATTGTATCGTGTGTTGCAACCTAATGGCATCGCCATTTTGTCTACACATGGCACTCATTTTTTCCACCAGTTAAACCAAGCACAACAAAACACTTTATTGAAAATTGGTGCATATACAACCCCTTTTCACCAAAAAGGTCATCGGTCTATGACCACCTACCACGAACAACATTATTTTAAATCATTGCTCACCCCGCAATTCAATATTCTGAATACTTGGGAGGGACAATTATTCCCCCAAAAAATGGGCGGACAAGACTGCTGGGTTATTCAAAAAAAATCCCGGCTACAAGATGTAACCGGGATGACTGACAATTTATAAGCTTTATTATTTCGCTGCTTTCTGTATCTCACCTAATCCAGCAATGTACAGACTTCTACCATGGGTACCCAATACAATTTCATTATCACGAGGATGAATCGCAATATCATGAATTGGAATGCTATAAGGCAACCCTTTATTCCACATCATGCAATTTTCACCCCCATTTAAACTGATGTATAAGCCACCATCAGTACCTATGTAAAGAATTTTCTCATTAATAGGATCTTCTCTAATGACATTCACAGACTCAAATGGCAAATCTTTTGCAATTTGTTTCCATGTGCTGCCATAGTCTTCACTTACGTAAACCAATGCATTAAAATAATCATTGCGATAGCCATTTAATGTTAAATACACCCTGCTTTCTTTAAACTTACTAGCCACTACCCTGCTCACATATAAACCCTTTGGCAATTTACCATTGATATTATTCCAAGTATAGCCGCCGTCTTTGGTCACATGAATCAAGCCATCGTCTGAGCCAGTATAAATCAACCCAAACCTCAAAGGACTTTCACTCATAGTGGTTAATGTACCAAACGGCACATCACCCTGGGTTGGGTTGGTGGTTAAGTCGCCACTCATGGCTACTAAACTATCTCCTTTACTGAATGAGCGGTGAAATTTATTTGAACCAAAATAAAAAATGTCTTGATGATGTCTGCTCAACAAAATAGGCGATTGCCAGTTAAATCGCAAAGCCGTTTCTCCCAAATTTCTACTAGGTTGTACAGAATTGCCTCGCGCATTTCTACCGTTGGCAGCTGCTCCTAAAACCTGTCTGCTGTAACTACCAAATTGTGAGCCACTGTAAACTGTGCGATTGTCTCTCCAATCTACTTGAACCTGCATGCCATCTCCACCACCAATGCTTTTAAATGCATAATCACCACTAGATAACCAACGTGAACTCTCCTGATTTTTGCTAGACCCATACCAAGTACCATTATCTTGTAAGCCGCCATACACATTGTAAGGCGTGGCCATATCCACTTCAATTGCATAAAACTGTCCAACGGAAGGGCTGTTTAATTTAGACCAATTCAACCCTGCATCGTAACTCATGTTTAACCCACCATCATTGCCATTAATTACATGGTTTGGATTCGTATTGCTGAACCAAAATGCATGATGATCTGAGTGGACTGTTGGTGCCGTTTGACCAGCAATGGTTTTAAATTTTTTACCCCCATCGGTACTGGCAATTAAGTCAACGCCAGATAACACCACATTGTTTTCATTTAATGGGCTCACAAACACTTTACCAAAATAATACCCATATGAACTGTATATATTGATTGGGTCTGCATGAGTTTTGGTCCAGGTTTTACCAGCGTCATCACTCCTGTATAACTCACAACCTTTCACCGCATTCGCGAATAAAGCCGCATTTGCATCATAGAAATAATCGTACAGTACAGTTGGCTGAAACTTATCTGCTGCAACAGCAGCTTTTAATGTTTCAGCAGTGTAATTACCAGGGACCCTATTTCTTGGATTGCGCAAAAAAGCATTCAATTTTTTATTATCAAGATTGGCAAACTGTTCTTTGTTAAGATCTTTCAATTGATCCAATGCATATGAACTGGTATCCCGATTGGCCGCAGTAGCCGTTGTACTGGCTGCCCTTTTTTCATTATTGTCTACTACTGCGTAAACAGTGTTTGGATTTTTGACCGCAATAGCCAATCCAATTCTACCTACGCCTGCACCAGTTGGAAAACCAGCTCCAACAACAGATATTTTCTGCCAAGTTTCTCCGCCATCCGTACTTTTAAAAATACCACTTGTTTCACCGCTTTCTTCAAAATTCCACGCACGACGGGTTCTATACCACATAGCAGCATACAACTCATTTGGATTAGTCGGATGAATGTCTAAATCAACTGCACCAGTATTGTCGTCAACGAAAAGCGTTTGTTTCCAGGTTTTGCCACCATCGGTTGTTTTATATACGCCTCTTTCTTTATTGGGGGAATACAAATGCCCTAAAACGGCCACCCAAGCTGTATTTGGATCGGTATGATGCAATTTAATTTCACCGATATGATGACTGTCGCCTAACCCTAACCAAGTCCAGGTTTTGCCATTGTCATTTGATTTGTATACGCCTAGACCAGCATAAGTAGAACGGCTGCTATTGACTTCCCCCGTTCCTACCCAAATCTCTCTGGTTGTCCAATTTACCGCAATATCTCCAATGCCAATAATATCTTCAGAATCAAAAATGGGGGTAAAACTAATGCCATTATTGACTGTATGCCAAAGCCCCCCAGTGGCATAAGCTACGTAAAACTCAGTTGAATTGTTAGGATTCACATCAATGTCTACCACTCTTCCACTTTGAACACTGGGACCAATATTTCTAAAGCCCGTTTGATTGGCAACAGATGATTGACTCAATTGCTTTCGAATGGCAATACTCTTTAACCTGTCCGTTGCAGGAGTAGGTTTTACTTGTGCTTGCGACAAAAAAGAGGAAAGGATTAACAGTAAGAATAGTAATTTTCTCATATCGGCTTAGTATTTTCGAATCCGAATGTAAGTAATATGAGATTTCTATTGCTACCACTACTCATTTTATCGGTAAATTTTCTTGCGGCACAGTGTAAAACCTACCAGTTGTCTAGCAATGGAGACACTTTAAACTGCACCGATGTCAAAGGATTAAAGCAGGGCAAATGGATCATCAGAACCCCAAAATTACGGGGCGAGCCCGGCAACGAAGCCGAAGGCATATTCATCAATGATCGCAAAGAAGGCATTTGGCGCACATTTAATTTAATGGGCGATTTGATTGCACAGGAAAATTTTAAATGGGGCAATAAAAACGGTCGCTGCCTATATTTTACCCTTTCAGGATTAGAAAGAGAAGAAAGTTGGAGAGCGGTTAATCCAGACAAAGCATTTGACACCCTTGATGTTCAAGATCCAGTTAATCCGAATCAGTATGAACGGATTGTGGTTAAAAATGATGGAAATTCTATCAAACATGGGTTTTGGAAAACCTATTCTCCTACAAATGGTAGTTTGATAGATGCTGAAGAATACATCATGGGACAATTAAAATCTGAAAGAGTGCCCAATGAAATGGGTCAGCTCGCAAATCAGACTAAAATTCCGGATACCACTAAAAAACAAGCACCAAAAGTATTGCCAAAAGAAGTGTTGGATTTTAATAAAAAACAAGCCAAAAAGAATAAGCCCGTGGTTACTGGGAAAACCGGCAATTAACGTGGACTGATTTTTACACCTAATGGCTTTAACAATGCATTGACCGTTTTCATGATTCCCAAACTTTTGGTAGGTGCAATGGCATAAGCGCATGTTAAGGATGCGTAAACCAAATAGCCATTGTCCATCACTTTTTGTTGATAGGCTTGGAACAATTGGGCCAATGCAGGATGGTCTTTAAGCTGGTATCGGTTTTGGTGTCTAGACAATTGTTCTGGTTGATCAAATTGAAATCCGCTGATATGTAAGAAAACCAATGGATGGTCTTGATTCACCCAAAACTGTTGATTCAGATAACTGATATGCCTTTCATGTAAATTCCAATAGGCCACATTTAAGCCAGGATGATTGGCGATACAAACACGATCAAACAATAAAGGCACTAAATTCAACCAAATCTGATCTACCCCCATGCCTTCGGCAAAATTGTAGTAACATTCAGTGGTCATATGCGATGCCCACCATTGTAAAAATTGTTGGGTGATTGGGCTTTTGCGCATGCCCAAAAAACCTGCATTGTATAAGCCAGATCGGAGGATATCGCGTTCTCTAGGCAACAAATGGGCATCAGGATATGGGTTTGTAAAATGAGGTGTAATGACTAAATCATGGTGATTGAATTGCATTTCCACCCAATTAAAATTGTTTAAAACATAGGTATCCGAATCTATGTACAATAGATAATCAGGAGCATATTGCGCAAAAAGATATTGCGCAGCAAAAGGCTTCATGGCGCAATTCAATTCAATAATCGAATATTGATTG